>DATCTA010000074.1:0-17372 GCA_036568165.1 Sulfurovum sp. | reverse complement strand
AAATAGGAACTACCCTCTAAAAAGAGTTGGATCTCTACAGACCCAACTCTTTACATAGAATCACCAAGGTGCATTGCCGTTTCTGAATCCCATCTTGAAATATGTAAAACCAGCCAATGCTTGAATTCCTCTTCTAAAAATCTTACTATCTCTTTTGGGTTTCTGTTGTTTTTCCAATCTTCATGAAGCTGTGCGATCTTTTTTCGCATCGTATCATGTTCGGATTTGTGGATCTGCATGGCATAAAATTTGCTCTCTTCCATCATCTCTTCTTCTGTGGAAAAATGATCTTCTATATCATACTGAACGACCTTGAAGAGTTCATCTATTTTATCTAGATCTTTTGCCAGGGCTGCGTCATGAAAATCATTGATGATCTTAAGCTCCTCTTCGTGTAAAAGGTTCATGATGGCATTTGAGACTTTTTGTATATCTTTTAGTTCTATTAACATTGTATTACCTTGTATATTTTCAGTGATCTTTCTTCATAATGATTTAGATATGTGTGTTGCATAATACTTGTATTCACATCCGCAATCATTGATATATATCAACAAATTTCTTTTATATGATAATGTTATCTATAGGGATCTTGATCTAAAATACTATGATAAACCTGATCAAAAGGAACAACATGAACTCTGAAGAGCTATTGGATCTTTATCTTGAAAAACTGCGTCTCTTATGCCTGGAAAAACTTGAAGAAGGCAACATAAGTGTGATAGAGGCACTCAAAGCGTCTATACTCTATCTTGAAGGCGAGATGCAAGGATATTAAATGATTATAGATAGATTAGAAAACTGGAAACTTTACCATTTTGGACCTGCATGGGCTAAAGCATTTGAATTTCTGCATACTTTATCTCCTGAAGCAGAAGAAAAAAAGTACCATGTACAAGGTGAGGATATTTTTGCCATCGTTATGAGTTACGATACCTGTACTCCTGAATCATCCCTGTTTGAATCCCACCAGAAATATGTGGACATCCAGACCACGCTCACAGGTACAGAGAGATTTGAATGCGCTTTTACCGACACACTATCCATACAGACAGCCTATGATGATGAAAAAGACGTACAGTTGTATAAACGTATAGTTCCAGGTCAGACACGTGTAGATGTATCTTCCGATACCTTTGTCATGCTCTACCCTCATGATGCACATATGGCAGCGTTAATGACAGGTGAAGAATCCAAACATGTCAAAAAAGTTGTAGTAAAGATAAAAGCTGAACTCCTGCTGGATGTTTAACCGAACATACTCCTGGTTGCTACTAACGTCAGCAGACCTATGATCATAAAAATACCAAAAAACTTTGTGTAGTATCTGTTGTTGATCATTGTAGAAATGATCGTTCCGGCAAGTACTGCAACAGTCCATAATCCAAAAAGTACAGCCATCAACAGCACTACATTTTGTGGTATCTGCATAGGCCTTTCATCTGGAAGGACAAAAACCTGCAGTCCTATTGTGACTAACCAGATATAAAGTAGTACAGAAAAGAAAGCTGCCCAAAATAAAAGTTGTATCTTACCGCTTCGTATTAACATTTTTTTTCACTTATTCATTTAACTATAAATTTGAATCGTATTATATCCTGATATGAACTATAAGTTCTTTTATCTGCTATAATTGAATATTATGGAAAGAGATAACAAAATCAGCCGATACCAGATCTTTGATAATGAAACAGCTGGCGGGATACTGCTCATTTTTGCAGCTGCTATGGCAATGATAGTTGCCAACTCACCTCTTTTACCCTATTATAATAAGCTTATAGAAGTACCTGTAAGGATCAGCGTAGGAGATTTTGAGATCGCCAAACCACTGCTGCTTTGGATCAACGATGGGCTTATGGCACTCTTTTTTCTTGCCGTGGGATTGGAGCTGAAACGTGAGATCATCGAAGGAGAACTCTCGCATCCAAAAAAGATCATTCTTCCTCTTTTGGGAGCCATCGGGGGGATGCTGGTCCCTGCACTGATCTATATCGCTTTTAACTACGAAGATCCCGTAGCCATGAACGGATGGGCGATCCCGACTGCCACTGACATAGCATTTGCACTTGGTATCCTGATGCTTCTTGGCAAAAGAGTACCCATAGCATTGAAACTCTTCCTGGCCTCTTTAGCGATCTTCGATGATATCGGCGCCATTGTGATCATTGCTTTCTTTTATACTTCAAAGCTATCACTTACCGCCTTATTGGTTGCATCACTGGTGATACTTCTACTATATATCATGAATAGACGTGGGGCAACTGAGTTAACCACCTATGCCATCCTTGGGATCATACTATGGGTTTCCGTGCTCAAGTCAGGCGTGCATGCTACACTTGCCGGTGTACTCTTAGCCTTTTTCATCCCTCTTAGAACAAATGATGATACTGGGCGTTCACCGCTTAAACAGCTTGAAAAAGACCTTGACCGCTCCGTGACGTATTTGATCCTGCCGCTTTTTGCTTTTACAAATGCCAGTATCGTCCTCTCCAACGTCACATTCGAATCCCTGCTCCATCCTATACCTCTAGGTATTGCATTGGGTCTTTTTTTGGGTAAACAGTTCGGTATCTTCACCTTTTGTTATATTGGTGTCAAACTTGGCATTGCACATCTTCCTCAAGGTATCACCTGGAAACTACTCTATGGCAGTTCACTTATAGCAGGTGTCGGGTTTACAATGAGCCTCTTCATCTCAGCCCTCTCATTTGAAAAAACCGGGGTCAATCTTCTTTTTGACGAACGGTTGGGAATTCTGGCCGGTTCCATCCTCTCAGGTGTGAGTGGATACCTTATTTTAAGAAGTGCACTGAAAAACAATCATGAGACTGGTAAATAATAGGGATAATCTTACGCTCAAACTCTTTTCATACCCTATTGCATTTTTAACTAACGTAACCTTACCCCCTCTTTCGCATTTCACATTCATATTTTTATCACGATAAATACACAAATATTTAATAACATTCAACTGTGATTTACAATCAAATACAAATGAATAATAAAATGATCAGCAAAATATAAAGGATCAAACATGAAAAAATTATTACTTTCTATAGCACTCGGCTCTGCTACTTTACTTTCAGCGGCCTCTATGTCAAATACAAATGAAGAGGTACGCCAAAAAAGAGACAACGTGCATCAACGTACACAATCTCACGAACAGCAAAGACAACCACAAAGACAAATGAATCAAAGAGATGCTCAGAGGGTTGATACGCAAAGAAGTATGAGAATGCAAGAGCAGTCTCAACGAACCAGACAGCATCAGGAACAACAAAGACAACCAAAAAAACAGTTCGACCAAAGAGATGCCCAAAGGATCGACACTCAGAGAAGCATGAGAATGCAAGAGCAATCTCAACGAACCAGACAACATCAGGAACAACAAAGACAACCAAAAAAACAGTTCGACCAAAGAGATGCTCAAAGGGTTGAAGCACAAAGAACCAAGCGAATGCAAGAGCAGTCTCAACGAACAAGACAGTATCAGGAACAACAGAGGCAACCACAAAGACAGATCGATAAAAGAGATGCACAAAGGGTCGAAAAACAAAGAACTATGAGAATGCAGGAGCAGCCTCAACGGACTAAACAGTATCAAGAACAGCATAGAGAAAGATCAAAACCGGTTTATCAAAGAGAGTTACAAAGAGAACAGACTAAACGTATTTATACACCGCAAGAGCGAGAAAGATTTATTGTTAAACGTGTCAAACAAAGAGACAGTATCCAAAGAACGTTCAGAACACATGCAGAGTTTAAACATGCAAGACCACATTTGAGAACCAACTATTATCATATCTATCATAAGAGAGACTATATACGTCGTCCTCATATAAGACAGGTAGGTGTCATATACTTCATCAATAACTGGTATTACATCTATAGGGACAGACATGCACCTTTCTATGATCAATTTGGGTATTTTTACGGATTTTTTAACCAGTTTGGCTACTACTTTGAAGGTATCTTCTACTCATATGACAGATACTACACTTATGAAGACAGGTTAAGAGGAAGGGGACTGTTTGATAACAGATACTATGAACCATATCTTGAAGATGGCTATGATGACTGGTACGACAGCTATGATGACCCGTATTATTACGATGATGATCCCTATTATGATGACCCGTACTATAATTAACTAAGAAGGATGCCATTATCTCTGGCATCCTTACATATTTCTCAACTTCTCCAATACCTTCACCATCGCCAGAGTATCAAGCTACAGTACGCCAAAAGTGCATTTCTTATCTTTACTTTTTCTATATATGTCAATTTGACATCTTTATCATCATTACCTTGGTATTTTTCTATAATAAATAAAATAACTCAAGAGGAAACATAATGAAGCTTGACATACTATACCCAATATGGGTACAATAAAATGATATTTATTGAATCGAAATTATTTGAGAAGTTACGTGAAAAATATTTGGAAGATGAGAACTATCGTCAATTACAAAATTTTTTAGTCGAACAGCCTTTGGCTGGTGATGTCATACAAGGTACTGGTGGACTACGGAAACTACGTTGGTCTGCAAATGGTAAAGGCAAAAGAGGTGGTATACGTACTATTTATCTTTTTATCACAGAGAAAAGCCATATCCATCTTTTGACTCTATACGCCAAAAATGAAGTAAACGATCTCACTGACCAAGAAAAGAAGATACTTAAAAGTATCGTAGAGGAGTTAAAAAATGCCTAAAAGAAATTTATTTGAAGAATTAAAAACTGGATTAGAAGATGTTAAATCCTTTGAACAAGAGAAGTTAACACTTAAAACCATGTCTATCACCCCTAACGAACGCAAGGTCTTATCTGCAAATGAGATACGCTCCATTAGAGAAAAGTATAACATGAGCCGTGCACTCTTCGCAAACTTTTTACACATCTCACCACGCACACTAGAAAAATGGGAACTAGGTACAAGCCGACCCAATGAGCAAGCATCTACTTTAATTGCCCTGACAGATAAGTATCCAGATATGTTTGAGAGACTTAAGACCATTTAATATCTCTCAAACGTCCCTTAACTTCTCCAACACCTTTACCATCGTTAAAGTATCAAGTTTACAGTATGCCAAAAGTGCATTTCTCATCTTTTCTTTATCAATAAAAAACACTGAAATTTAGTGAAATATACTACAAAATTTTAGGAACAAAAGTAGAAATGAAAAACCCTATAAATTTATATATTTTATAAGGTTTTAGTAATTTGTAACTAGGAAAGATAAGCACCGCCACTTACTGAAAGGTAAGCTCCTGTAATTTGACTGCTTTCATCTTTCACAAGAAAACTAATGGCATTTGCCACATCTTCAGGCACAGAAATTGTTTGTGTAGGGGTCATTGATCTAATGAACTCTTTAAACTCTTCAGGAGCACCTTCTGTGGCATCTGTCAAAACCAGACCCGGAGCGATGATGTTGGATGTGATTCCATAAGCACCCAACTCCTGTGCAAGGTATTTGCTAAAGGTATCCAGGGCACCTTTAGCAGACCCGTGAGCGATAAAGGTTGGGGCAGGGCTTTCAGATAAAGTACTTGAGATAAATACAAGACGGCCGAACTTTTTTTCTATCATTGACTCTGCTGCATATTTGGCACACACATAAGATGCAAACATTTCATCATTGAGTTTTTGAGAAAATTCATCCCATGTCTGTTCTATAAAAGGCTTTTGTGTAAAGTGCATATTTGCATTGGAAACGAGGATATCCACACCGCCATGTTCACTGTTTATTTTTTCAAACATCGCTTTGATCTGTGATTCATCTCTTACATCTGCTTGAATAGCATAAGCTTCTCCACCTGCATTGTTGATCTCTGCTGCCAATGCATCAGCAACTTGTACACTGTTCACATAATTGATAAATACTCTATAACTGTTTTGTCCTAACTCTTTAGCTGCCGCAGCACCGATTCCTCTTGCACCGCCAGTGATAAGCACATTTCTTTTTGACATGTTTAACTCCTAAAAAATTTTATAATTACTTGTCAAATACAAGTATATTGATTGAAAACTTAAAAACTTGTTAAAGGCAAGTAATTTATTTTACATGCTATAATTAGATATGGAAAAACAAGAATTTAACTTTCAAGAATCGTATGGTTACCACTTTATAAGTATATCTGTTGTTATAAAAAGACTTATCGAGTCTAGAATTCAGGAATACGATCTAACACATTTACAATTTAGTATTCTTATGAATCTCTATAGAAACACTTCAACAACACAAAAAGAACTACTTAAGTACGTTTATGGAGATGAAGCGAGTGTTACACGCTTGATAGACAGGCTTGAATCAAAAGGATATTTGAAGAGAGTTCAATCTCAAGAGGATAAACGGAAGAAAAATATCTCACTTACACAAGAGGGACTTACTTTAGTCAAAAAATTGATCCATTTTGCAAAAGAGGTCAATCAAGAACTTATCAAAGATTTAGACGAAGAAGAGGCTGATATGTTTTTAAAGCTACTTCAAAAAGTGCATACCTCTTTGGATGAGTAATTTATTTTTTAATTTCTATGGTCCCGTACATATTTTTGATATGCTCAACACCGGATACTGCTTCTCCTAATTCGTACAGGCCACTTGCAGTTCCGAAATCTTTGTAAAACATGACAACATTTCCCCAAGGCGCATAATATGCAAGTGTACCGTTCTTCGCATTTGCCAATGGAGTGTTACTTGTATTGAGTTGCTTGGGAGGGTAAAAGATCTTTTCATTGTGACTATAGTTTTCAACCTCAATACTTAAAGGCAATTGATCATAAAGTTCTTTCGCCGCCTGCGAGTTGTTGAGTTGAAAAACCGTAATTTTTCCATTTGAGTGAACAGTGATTCGCATGTTTTCTCCATAAGTAGCAAACAAGGGAATAGTTAGTAAAACAAAAATACATCCTAAAATGAATTGTTTCATTCATCACTCCCTATCGTAAGTTATTTTTTCTTTTTTAAGACCTCAGATAATACCTGATTCGCAATATTAGCTTCACGTTGACCTACTTGTTTTTTCAGTACTACAATAAATGTATGCATCTGCGGAATCGTAAGTCCAGTATTCATAGCTGCACCCAAATGGAACATCAACTGCCCTTCAGTTCCATTCATTGCTGCTAGTGCGGAGATGGTAACCAGTTCACGATCTTGGTGGCTAAGTACATCACGAGCAAATATATCAGCAAACAGATGCTCTTTTAGATAGCTGTCTATTACTGGAGTAAAGAGCTGATAGCCTTGTGCTTTGGGTTCCTCTTTCCATCCTGCTAGTTCCTGGCGTACTTTAGTTCCATAAGCATCTTTATCCATATCTTTAGGTAGAGGCGAAGCTTCTTTACCAAGAGAGTCTTTGATTCCTTTAGCTTCACGCTCTTGCATTACCACCATAAAAGCATTGATTGCATTGAGGCTTCGAGGAAAGCCTGCATAGGCATGGAGTTGAATAAGTATCTCTTTGATTTCATTAACGCTCAGCCCAGCTTCAAGTCCTTCACTAAGTGCAGGTTTAAGTCTCTCTATATCACCGTTAGCACAAAAAGCGGATATTGGTATTATGGCTTGTTGTTGTGGTGTCAATGTCTCATCTCCTTTCATATTTTGTGTTGTATTTGTAGCAGCATATGTACCAATCGTACTTGTAAAAAAGAGCAAAAGTGTAAGAAGTATGATTCTCATCATCATTTTCTTATTTACCCTTTCAGTGTGTTATAGTACTCATCGGATACTGGCTCAAGCCACTCATTACTGGTTTCAGTACCCGGAATCTCAACAGAAATATGGCTGAACCAGCTGTCACGTTTCGCACCATGCCAATGCTTGGTATCTGTGTGGATGATGACGATCGAACCCTCTTTAAGGCTGATCGCTTCTTGACCTTCCTGTTGGTACCATCCTTCTCCAGCTGTACAGATCAGTATCTGTCCGCCGCCACTTGTGGCATGATGGATATGCCAATTGTTACGACATCCAGGCTCGAAGGTGACATTTGCCATAAAAAGTGGAGACTTCTGTGGATCGACTAAAAAATTAAGAAAGGAATCTCCTATGAAATACTGGGCATAGTTCTCATTTGGTACACCTGTACCGAACATATTGGCTTTTTCGAATTCATTTTTATCCGTATATTTCATAACTATATTCTCCTTTTACTGTTTAGTTTGCAGGAAACATGATACCGCTTATCTCCTGACAACGTTCAATTAATTGTTCCTGCATATTTTCATTATCTGCCTTGGAAGCATACGGTACCTTTTTCATATGAAATAGATATTGCCCGCTGAATAAAGCATCTTCGTTTGATGCTAGCCAAACCTGTGTTCTGACGCCTTCTTTTAAATCATCGGGTGCACCTGTACCACCCATTTTGGTTGGAACCCATCCAGGATCAACTGTGTTGACATAGACATCAGGCCACTTTCGTGCTACTGCAAAAGCCAACATCAATACTTGCAATTTGGAATCAGAATAACTGACTCCTTTATTCAGCGATAGGCTATTCATATCTAAATTACCCTGCATATGCATATTTGAACCAATATAGATGAGCCTTTGGGGTCTATTTATCATAGCAGTAAGTATATAGGGAGCAAGGACGTTAACGGAAAAGATTGTTGATCTGTCTACTTGATAAACACCGGCATTATGAATGACAGTATCAAATGGACCCAATGCGTTGACCTCTTCGGCAAGCTGTTTAGTCGCCTTCATATCTGAAAGATCAGCGATCAACACCGTATTGACTTCTGGCAGTAGATTTTTTAGATCTTTTGCTCGCTTTATATTTCGAGCATGAAGGATGACTTCGTGACCCTGTTCCATAAGCATTCGTGCAGCAAGAAACCCCAGCCCATCAGAGGATCCAGTGATGAATATTTTTGCCATATCACTACTTTATTAAATGGTTGCCGAATCGATAACGTATCTATATCTAGCCTCTTTATTTTCAACTTTTTTCCATGCCTCAGTAATCTCTTTGGCTTCAATCATCTCGATTTGTGGATAGATCTTATTTTCGGCACAATAATCCACAACTTCTTGCGTCTCTTTCATCCCGCCGATAAGTGAAGCATTGAAATTAACTCTGCTTGCAGCTAATCCAAGATTGCTTAATAGTATCTCAAATCTTTCAGGCATACCCACATAGGTAAAGAAACCGTTTGGTTTGACTGTAGCGACATAGGGAGCTACATCAAACTGATAAGGGATTGTACAGACCATATAATCAAGCTTACCCGCATGTTCATAGAGTTTTTTCGTATCTTCTACGACGATCACCTCTTTGGCACCAAAACCTTTAATATCTTCTACCTTATCTGCTGTAGTCGTAAAGGCATAGATTTCCGCCCCTTTTGAAACAGCGATTTTTATCGCCATATGGCCTAGACCACCAATACCTGCTACACCTACTTTGTCTCCTTTTTTGAGATCAAACTTCATAATCGGTGCATACGTAGTGATCCCTGCACATAAAAGTGGTGCTGCTACTTTGAAATCAAGATTCTCAGGAATATGTACTACAAAGTGATCTCTAACAACAATACTTTGAGAGTATCCACCCTGTGAGATACCTGTTGGTTCTCTTTTATCTGGATAGCCGTAGGTAAAGAGTGTATCAGGCTGATACTGTTCTTCATTCTCACACGTTGTGCATCCATCGACCATACATCCTACACCTGCTCGATCACCTACTTTGAACTTAGTAACATTTTTACCTACTTCTTTGACGATACCTACCATCTCATGCCCTGGTACCTGAGGGTACTGTTGTGGTCCCCAGTGACCTTTCATTTGGTGAATGTCAGAGTGACAGATCGAAGCGTATTTGATATCAATCAAGACATCATTATCACCCACAGGTCGTCGCTCAAACTCCCACGGTTGAAAAACACCACTTGTATCAAATACCGCATAGCCTTTTGTTTTAATATTACCGTTCATCGTTTCTCCTTTATCATTTGCAAATAGTGCAGATGGGTCGATAAAAACCAAACCTGCTCCCAGCACTGCCGATTTTTTAATAAAGTCTCTTCTTGACTCGTTATTAGTTTTAGAATCCATCATGAGCTCCTTAATGAATGTTGAGTGAACTGATTCAGCTCTGATATGTTTTTATGATAACACAATTTCAAGGTTTGTGATAGAATGATTCTTTTTCATACTTGCCTAATTCTGCAAATGTTGTATAATTTCAAAAAATGGAGTGCTTTATGGATAATCAAGAATTTAAAAGTTATCAAGAAGAGATAACAGACAAGATACAAGCTGAATACCATGGTGAAAATCTTATTCGTACCCCTATAGAGCAGCTCTATTTTTATTACAAAAAAGAACCGACGGATATGCTTGCAACAGTGTACGAACCTTCAGTATGCATTATACTTCAAGGGGCCAAAGAGGTAGGACTTGGCGATGAGCTTATACCTTATGATCCAGATAAATATCTGCTTGCATCAGTACATATGCCAGCACGTGTACGTATCGCAGAAGCATCACCTCAAAAACCTTATGTAGGACTGACTGTTGCCTTTACAATGGAGCAAATATTTGATGTACTCAAAGATCTATCCTCAAAACCAAATCATACGGGTACTTCTAAGAGCGGTCTCTATTTCGGAGAGATGAAAAAACGATTAATTGAACCGATCACTCGTCTTGTTAGATTGCTTGATTCCCCAGAAGATATACCTATACTCTCTCCATTGATCATCAAAGAAATCCTCTATACGGTAATGTGTGATGAAGGTGGTGACATTATCAGACAATACGTCAAAAATGGTAGTGTAGAACAGCGTATAGTACAGGCCATCACAAAGATAAAAGATGACTATAAGACACCCCTAAATATTAAGGAACTTGCACGTTCGGTCAGTATGAGTGAATCATCACTCTATCATAATTTTAAGAAGATCACTGCAACGAGTCCCCTGCAGTTTCAAAAAAACCTCCGCTTACAAGAGGCAAAGCAACTTTTGATGTCTCAAAATATAGAAGCAGCCCAGGTTGCTTTTGAGGTAGGGTACGAGAGCCCTTCACAATTCAGTAGAGAATATGCAAGAATGTTCGGCTTGCCACCTATAGCAGACATGCAATTGAATCGTAACACGTAATATTTTTGTGTGGTTTGTGATGATACTTTATATAGCTCCAACAAAAACCTTATAATCTAACATATTTTATAACGTTTCTCGCTATAGCGACGTTTACGAGCTATAAAATTATACTCTTCAATAAAAAACCTTATAAAATGTTCCATATGGGAGGTTTTTATAATGAAAAGTATCAAAGAAAGCATAAACGCAAAAAGTTTAAAGAATGGATGATTATCTTCCATATAATTGCTCAGTGATATACTACTAATTGTGATATAAGTCATATCTATCGCTGACACAAAACTTTGAACGGTCTAGTTTATTCATCCTCATCTATTTCTTCAGGCAATTCTAAAACATCAATATGAGCTAATGCAGAGACTCCTGCAATACCCTGTAATGATCCATACATCTCTGTCGTGTTCTGCAACACACCATCTATCAGTTTTTGACGGCGTTTCCAGCTTGCCATAAGGGATCGGCGTTCCTTGTCCAGTTCACTTTGCATGGTCATAAAACCGTCCACTATGGCCTTCAACTGCATACTGAATTCATTACCCGTAAGATAATTGTAAAGCAGTGTCATTTTATCGCTTTTATTCTCTTCTTTTTGCACTGTCATATGTACACGTATAAGACTTTCGCGAAGCAGGGAAACAGAACCTTTGAACTCATCTAAGCTACATACCCATATACCATCTACAAAACCCATCCTGTCCATACCGTTTGGATACACTGATGTCACGAGGACACCAAGATCGGCATTGACCTTGAGCATATCTTGTTGAAGTTTGATTATCCAGCTATCAGACCATGATTTGGTATTTTTACTTTCATAACAGATAACACCACAATTTTGGAGTTCTCTGGTATGTATAGTTTGAACACAGTCTGCACCAAATGCCCCTTTTTTGACCTCATCGATCGTATCGAAAGGAAACTGGGAAGAGAGCCATGATTCTATGGCAAGTTCGAGTGCCTCTCCTTGTATCTGCATAGAACCCTGCTCTGCTTTTCGCTTTGCATTTTCTATGTCACGTCGCATCTGTTCTATCTGTTCATCTTTGGCTTTGAGCTTAATGGAGATCTCATCGTCTATCGCTTTATGCAGTTTAATTTTCTCTTCTGCAAGTTTTTTGGAAAGCTCTAGTTCAGCCTCCATCTTTGCCCTGCTTGAAATTTCCTCTTTTTCTCTTTTTAGCTTTTCTATCATCACCTTGGAAGCATTGAGTTCCTGAACCTGTTTAGACTTCTCTTCAAGCTCTTTTTGAAGCAGTGCCATAGAAGCACTTTGTTCTTCTACCAGTTCACGTTTAAGCTCATCCATAAGCTTTGCACGT
This sequence comes from Sulfurovum sp., assembly GCA_036568165.1. Classification (GTDB taxonomy): domain Bacteria; phylum Campylobacterota; class Campylobacteria; order Campylobacterales; family Sulfurovaceae; genus Sulfurovum. The sequence goes on along the minus strand of DATCTA010000074.1, from coordinate 4,931 downwards.
TCAAGCTTTAACTGCTCTCTAGTAGCCTTTCGCAATTCTTCATCAAACTTCTCTTTTTCCTCTTTAAGCGCATCCTCTTTGGCTTTAAGCGTATCAAGATGTGCTTTGTACTCTTTACGTTTGGCTTCTATTTCATCTTGTAGTTTTTTTTGATCTTGTAGATGCTGCTGCTTGAACTTCTCTTCTATCTGATGATAAAAGATCTCATCTATATCGATATGAGTTCCGCAGTTTGGACATTTTATAGTATTTTGAGTGGACATAAAGTTTCCTGTATTCTTGTTACTATAATCATATCAGAAAACTTTGTGGAGTGGTAGAAATATGTCAAATTGACATACTTCTGTTTTTCATTTTACGTTGCTTGTATCTATCTTTTCGACTACTTTATCTATCTCACCCAGAAAATGTTCTATTTTTTTCCCAAGCTCTTCGATGAAATGTTTGGTTTTTTTCAAGTCTATATCTATGTGTTCTTCATCGATCTTGATACCAACATTTTGAGACATATCTATGTTGCCTTCAGCGATATTTTTTTGGATATTTTCTGCTGTTGTTTCAAATGTTTGCTGCAAGGTATTGAGAAAATCTTTGGTTTGAGTTATGTTGATATCTATCTTTTCTTCAGTGATCTCTATACCCATGTTGGAGAAGAGGTCTTTGTCTTGTTCTGCCATATAAACTCCTAAGTATTTTTTCGGAGTATATCACATTTTTTAGGAGTATATGAGATTTTTTAAGAGTTTATAAAAAAGCTAGCAAAGATGCTGTTACAGCTACATTAAGTGACTCTACACCGCGCTGCATAGGTATGGCAATACTTTTATCACACAGTGCTTCTACGCTTTTGCTGACACCTTCACTTTCATTGCCTAGAACAAAGATCGTTTTACTGCTGTAGCTCTGTGCTTTATAGTCATTTGGAGCATGTGAAGAGAGTGTATAGAGATCTGCTCCGTTATCACGAAAGGACTTTAATGTCTTTGCAAGATCAGTGGTTTTAATGATAGGCATTTTAAAAAGCGTACCTGCACTGGCTTTTATCACCAAAGGAGATATCTGCGCTGCACCTTTGGTAGGGATCAAAATAGCATCGATATTTCCCGCTGCGCACGAACGGATGATCATACCTAGATTTTGAGGATTTGTGACACCGTCAAGTGCAATGATACGATATGCTTTGTGTGCAGAAAGAAAAGCATCTTGATCACCGAAATGTTCAAGGACGATGTCCAGGGCTACACCCTGGTCCTGTTTGGCATTTTTCGAGATGCGTGAAAGGGCCTGTTTATCATGATAGGCTATCTCGATACCTCTTTTTTGAGCCATGCTTTTCATCTGCTCAAGAACAGTAGCATCTTTGTTGGATTTGGATAAATGAAGTTTATAAACAGTTGTAGAATTATCTTCTAGCGCTTCCATCACGGCATTGCGTCCGTAGATGGTCAGCACTTTATCAAAGAAAGATCTCTTTGCCAAGTATTCTGGAGAATCTTTCAATTAAGCGTTTCCGTCCCACGCGATCTTAGGTTTTCCATTTGGATCAAACTCAACCGCAGGCATACCCATGATGTTAAATCCTGCATCCACATAGTGGATCTCTCCAGTAACACCCGAGCTGAGATCTGAAAGCAGGTACATACCCGAATTTCCAACCTGGTCGATGGTCACGTTTTGTTTAAGTGGCGAGTGGTGCTGATTCCACTTGAGCATGAAAGAGAAATCACCGATACCTGCTGCTGCAAGCGTCTTGATAGGACCCGCAGAGATAGCATTGACACGGATACCGTCTTTACCTAGATCTTCGGCAAGGTATTTGGTGGTCATCTCCAATGCTGCTTTTGCCACACCCATAAGGTTATAGTTAGGAATGTACTTCACACCGCCGTAGTAGCTTAGCGTAAGAACTGACGAATTATTTGAAAGGATAGGTTTTAATTCGCGAACGATCTCGATCAAAGAGTAAACAGAGATGTCCATAGCCACATCAAATGCTTCTTTAGAGATATCATAGAAACGACCGCTCAAACCTTCTTTAGGTGCAAAAGCGATAGAGTGTACGATAAAGTCTATCTGACCCATATCTTTTTCAAGAGACTCTTTGAGTGCCTTGATCTCTTCTGGTCTGCTTACATCACAAGGATAAAATTTTGCCCCGCACCCTAACTCTTCAGCGATAGGAGCCAATTTTTGCTCAAATCTTTCATTTAAAAAAGTGATCGCCATCTCAGCACCCTGCTCCTGACAAGCTTTTGCGATACCATAAGCGATAGATTTTTTATTGGCGATACCTAAAATGACACCTTTTTTGCCTTTCATTATCATATAATTACTCCCGGAAAATTAATTCAAACATTTTACCATTATTGCGTTAAAATATACATCTATTCATTTAGGAATCAAGGCTAACTATGAAAAATATACTGATTATCAGCACAGGCGGAACATTTAATAAGATATATGATCCCATAAAAGGTGAATTTGTGATAGATGCATCTTCACAAGCACTAGAAGAGATCGCATCTAAATGGCTTTGCAAATTTAAGATACTCAATATCATCGGTAAAGACAGTCTTGATATGACCGGTCAAGACAGGCTGGAGCTTCTAGCCATCATCAGCCAATCTGATCATGAGAACATCATCATCGTACACGGTACAGATACTATGGATGTAACTGCAGAGTATCTTGCAGATGCCGAACTGGAAAAATGCATTATCCTCACCGGAGCCATGGTACCCTACAGCATAGACCCTGTAGAAGCCACGGCTAACCTTTCTTCTGCCTACGGCTACATGAATGCTTTGGAAAAAGAAGGTATATACATCGCTATGAACGGTATCATAGGAGCTTATGACACAGTAAAGAAAGACCGTGTCAAAGGCAGATTCAGTCTTTAGTTGAGTAGACTACTTGTGGTTATCCACCGTTGGCGGTATGATCTCTCCTGATGCCTGCATAGCTAATGCTTCAGGATGTTTCTTATAATGCTTTCTGACTGCTTTGGCCAAGGCTATTTTCGTTTTTTCTTCTACCGGTGTAGGCATCTCATTAGGCAAAGCTTTAAGAAGCGCTTGGACCAGTTCATCCTGAGGTTCAGGCATTTTCTTCATCCATGTTGCCAAAATATCTCTGTTGACGTGCGAAGGTATGGATCCCATGATCCCCACATCATTTTGATCATGGATGAGCAGTCCCGATGTCGTCCCTCTGTCCAACGTCAGAACCTGGAAAAGATAAAGTGTATGATAAGCAAGCTGCTCCTCTCTCTCCTCTGGTGTAAAAGTAGGATAGGCAGAGAGTTTTTCAGAAACAATGGCAATGTATTTGTCTATCACTCTTTCAGCTACATTTCTCACAAAGGCTTTATCTGTATCGAAATCTCCACTGTTATACCCTTCAAGATAAAAGTGGCTTACACCACGATGTCTTTTTAACACAGGGATATAAAAATACCTGTCACCCTGTGCAGCACCCTCTTCATATAGCTCACCTGTAACCTGTGCAAGCATTTCAGAAAAATGCTTCTTATCCTTTCTTGATTCCCCTATGAGCGAAGGGTTCAGATCGGCCATGATACGCCAATATCCTTCTCCATCTTTCATTTGCGTCCATGACATATGCATATGCATGGAAGGTGCATGCGGATTGCGAGGGTGGATAATGGTTGAAATGGCAGTGGCTGAACCTAGTTTTTTCTTCTTCTCATCATCATAATGGACCTGAGATACATTTACCGAACCTCTGTCAAACACTTCAGGATCCCTGGCTTCATAACGTACTCCGCCGCCGTGCTTTCCTCCGTCACGTTTCCATGAAACTGCTTCACAGGCTTTGCCTTTTCCAAACTTTAAAGCCAGGGCATTTAATTTTGAAACAAAATAAGCCTGCAATCCTGATACAAGGGCATCTGCTTCTTTTGCCTGTAGTGATTTTGCGGGGATTATCATTATAGACAGCCTTTCTTTTTCTAGCATTATATCACAGTAAATTTAGTTCATTTTGATACAATTAGCCTATTGATAATTTATAAGAAAGTGAGGCACAATGAAACGAGATTTTATACTAATGGCATCCATTGTACTTGGCCTTTCTGGATGTACAAGTTCTGTAGATCACCTGATGGAACCTAGCAAGCCAGCTCCTAGCCGCCCAAGTCAACCAACATATACACAGCAGCAGCATTTTGAAGAGCCTACTCCTGAAAAACAAGCGGCATATGAAAAAACAATGATAAGGGTAGCTGCTGGCATTAAAGATGATCTGAATTACAACAGGCTCGCACTTGATACACCGGAAAAGAAAGAGTGGTTTAAAAGACTGACCTACCAATTGTGGGATAGACAGATCACGCGTCAGCAGTTCATGAGCGAAGGGTTAAAAAGATATCCTGACCATGGATATGAGTTGAATTTTATTGTTAGAGGATTTACCTTTAACTAATCATTCTACCACATAAGGAATCGGATCTGTAGCTCCCGCTTCCTTAAACCCTTTCAGTCTCAACCTGCAGCTGTCACATACACCGCAAGCCATATCTTCAGATTTATAGCAGCTCCAGGTATCTTTAAGCGGTACATCAAGTTCCAACGCCTTTTGTACGATCTGGCTCTTCTTAAGTGCTACAAGTGGCATTTTTATCTCAAGAACCGTTTCATCCTTCGTACCAAGGTTGATCGCCTTTTGCATTTGTTCTATGTAGCTTTCCCGACAATCAGGATAGCCTGAACTGTCCTCTTCTACGACCCCGATGAACAGTGCCTGTGCAGCGTGTTTTTCAGCGATCGCCGTGGCGATTGATAGAAAAATACCGTTTCTAAACGGCACATAGGTGACAGGTACACCTGCCTCTAAACCTCCGATAGGCACATCGATATCCATGTCAGTCAAAGCCGAGGCACCGATCTGTTCAAAAAAAGGAAGGTCTATCT
>DATCTA010000073.1:0-9611 GCA_036568165.1 Sulfurovum sp. | reverse complement strand
CCTGGGTATTTTTGGGGGAGGTTAAGGATGACTCTCCAGTCATTGAGAAACTTCAACAGATAGCGCCACTGACAGAGACTCCAAGTATCAAAGCATTAGGATACTTTGGGCGACCTCCAAAGATATTTTATGCCAGATCCGAAGAAAAAATACTTTACGACAAAGCAAGAGAATTCAGAAATGCCGGCTTTGATCTTTACCGTTTCAAACCGCACATGACCCTGTGCCGTATAAAAACCATACTTGACTATAAAGCCTATAAAGAGAAGCTCAAGAGCTATCGTGAAAGATCTTTGGGTGTCATACTTCCCCAGATAAGTCTCTATGAAAGCACCCTTACTTCCAAAGGTGCGCATTACAGCTGCAGGTACACCATCAACGATTAGCTTAACACCTTTCTTATGGCTTCCACAAGTGCTTCTTTCTCTGCACTTCGTACTTTTGCATCAAAAGCTTCAAAATTCAAGCCCTCTTTGGCTACCTCTTTTTGCAGGATCACCTCTCCTGCATCAAGCTCTGTTGTGACATAATGCACAGTGACACCGCCGTAAGCATGTTCATCATGATAGCTTCTCTGGATGGCATTGAGCCCTTTGTGTCTTGGGAGCAAAGAAGGGTGAAGGTTGATACTTTTGATCTGCTCTGTAAAGATAGGTGTCAAGATACGCATAAAACCTGCCAATACTGTCAACTCGGGATCATACTGTTTTAAACATGTTACCACTGCTTCATCAAAGGCTTCTCGGCTTTCAAAGCTTTTTGAATCGATGATCTCAAGTGGTATGGACGCTGATTTGGCGATCTTTATACCTTCTGCATCGGGGTTATTTGTCAACGCGACGACAATATCATATTCTTTGTGGTGTAAAGTATTGACAATATGGGCAAAGTTGCTTCCTGTACCGCTGAAAAGTACGGCTATTTTTTTACGCTTTGACATCAACACGTTCCTACCTTATGATATCTAATTATCGTCGAATTGTAGCGTTTTAAGCTTTAATGGCACACTCCAGCTTCCCCACTTCTTCTATCAGGTCTGTAGGAAGCATGGCATACGAAGAACCTTCAAACTGTTCAGCAGCCAACACCAAGGCCAATGAACCCTGTACTGCTGCATCAATGGCTGTATACCCTTGTGCGAGCAATGAGACGATCAAGCCTGAAAGTACATCTCCGCTGCCTCCTTTGCTGAGCTTGGAACATCCCAATGCATTGATGTATAGTTGTTCCTCCTGCATAATGAGCGTGTTGGCACCTTTGAGAAGAAGGGTGATATGCGGATATTTTGCATTGAACATCCTCACCATCTCAAATCGTCTTTCCTGTACCTGTGTGACGGTCAATTGTTCCCCTGTAAGTATTTTCCAAAGTACCACGAACTCTTTGGGATGCGGTGTGATAACGATCTCCCTGTCTCTTTGCTGCAAGACAGAGAGTATCTCTTCATTGTAAAAGCTGTCTGCATCCAGAACGATAGGCAGATGGCTTTTTACCACATATTTTTGTATGAACGCACTCTCAAAGTGACAACCAAGTCCCATGCCAATAGCCATAGCAGATGCATTATCAGGGACTACTGTTGCGTGCATCAGATACGGCGGAGGTGTCACCCTTTCATGCACTACCAGTGTAGTTAGCCCTGCACCGAACTTTGTTGCGGCCATCCCAGAGATGATACCTGCTCCCTCCTTCTCTCCGCAAAATACTGCCGCGTGCCCAAAACTCCCCTTATGTGTGGACTGCTGCGTTCTGCTTGGAAGTTTAAGGTCTGATCTTTCTAGCAGATAGGTTTGGCTCTGCCCCTCATAAAAAAGTGAGCTCACCCCCAGATCGACACGCTTGAGCTCACCTACCACATCCTTGGACAGATCCAGGAAGAGTGACTCTTTATATGCTCCCATGCATATGGTTACATCTGCATGAAAGGCCATAGGCATCAACATACCGTTCTCACCTACGCCGGTAGGTATATCACAAGCTATCTTGTGCGCTTTGATGGCATTGAGCTGATGCAAAATATGCTGCGTATTTTCATCCAGATCTCGATTGAGGCCTGCACCAAAGAGTGCATCTACAACAACCTCAGCGGGTGTAATGGCATCAACTGTTTTAAGCCCTAGAAAACCGGCACGTTCAAACTGGACTTTTGCCATGGCTGAATGCAATACAAAAGGGATATAAAGTTTGACCTCATACTCCCCATGAAGCTGACGCGCAAGTGCGATACCATCTGCGCCGTTATTCCCGCTGCCCGCTGCTATCAACACTGAAGTGCCTGCAGCAAAATGTTCACGGATATAGTTCGCCATCCCTGCAGCCGCATGCTCCATAAGAATATCTTGACTTAATCCATAGGTTTCATAACATCTCTGGTCCAACTTATAGCAGCTTTCAAATACTTTTTGCATCTCAACTCCTTCTTTTTTAATTTTATCACAAATTAATACTAACTGGGTATAATCCCACTCACATTTATCCATTTTGGTCTCGAACCAAAAAATTTTGATAAGGAAGGGGGTGCTTTTCGATGCCAGGAATTATGCTATCACAACGTGATTCTTTTGATGATGCTTACAGAAAATTCAAAAGACAATGCGACAGAAACCTTATCGTGACAGAAGCGAGAGCTAGACAATATCACGAAACTGAAACTGAAAAGAAGAAAAAAGAGAAAATTGCAACACGCAAAAAGATCCTTAAGAAACTCTTCATGCTTAGAAGATACGAGTCTAGACTCTAATCTTTCTGTTGTAGGGCAAATGCCCTACAGCTACACTCATTATTACCTTGAAACTTCCATAAATTTCGCTTAACTCATTACACATTATTTAACTTTTCGCTAGAATAATCTCATATTTTTTCGAAGGTTTTCATATGACATTTACAACCACATTACAAAAAGACGCTATCAAGATCATGCTCCTTGGTTCAGGTGAACTGGGTAAAGAAGTTGCTATAGAGGCACAAAGGCTCGGCATAGAGGTGATCGCAGTTGACAAATACGAGAATGCCCCTGCACATCTTGTAGCCAACCGCTCTTATGCGATCAATATGCAAGACAAAGAAGCCGTACTCGCACTGATAGAAAAAGAGCAGCCTACCTATATCCTGCCTGAAGTTGAAGCCATCAGCATCGCAGCGCTTTTTGAAGCGGAAGCCAGAGGTTTTCATGTGATCCCAAATGCTGAAGCGGTCAACAAAACGATGAACCGTAAGAACATCCGTATGTTTGCAGCAGAGCAACTGGGTCTCAAAACAAGTAAATATGAGTTTGTCACTACATTAGATGGTCTAAAAGCAGCCGGAGAGCGTATTGGTTTTCCTTGTGTCATCAAACCGGTAATGAGCTCATCTGGTCATGGACAGAGTATCGCTAGAACACCTGATGATATAGAAAGATCATGGGAGATGGCAAAAGAGGCACGCGGGGATGCTTCTGAACTTATCGTTGAAGAGTTCATACCGTTTGACTACGAGATCACCCTTTTAACCGTACGCAATGAGACAGGTACATCATTTTGTGAGCCTATTGGGCATGTACAAAAAGACGGGGACTTCATCCTCTCATGGCAGCCGATGCAAATGACGCCATCCTCACTCAAAAAAGCACAAGAGATCGCAAAATCTGTCACTGACGGTCTGGGAGGACGCGGTATCTTTGGTGTAGAATTCTTCGTAAAAGATGATGAAGTCTACTTCTCTGAGTTAAGCCCGCGTCCTCATGATACCGGTATGGTAACGCTCATCACACAGAGCCAAAGCGAGTTTGCCCTGCATGTGAGAGCCGTACTTGGATTGCCGCTTGACTTTACCTTCTATGGTCCGGGTGCATGCGGTGCCTACAAAGCCAAAAACGAAAGCCACAACCCTACGCTTGAAGTACCAGACAGTGTCTTTACGAAAGACAGTTTTGTGAGAGTATTTGGAAAGCCGGAATCACATGTGGGTCGTCGTATGGCAGTCAGTCTTGTACTTGATGAAGTCGAAGAGGCAAAAAGAAGAGCAACACAGATCGTAGAGGCCATTTCAGACAACTAAGAGGATACGCTATGCATATTGTACTACTTGACGCCAAAACACTCGGTGATGATCTCGACATCTCTGCTCTTGAGTCTTTTGGCACACTTACCGTATACCAGACGACAAGCCCAGAACAAACACTTGAGCGTATCCAAATAGCAGATATCGTTATCACCAACAAAGTAGTGATCTCAGCAAATATCATGGAGGAAGCACCTAAACTCAAGCTTATCTGTATTGCTGCAACAGGGATGAATAATGTGGATCTTGCTGCTGCCGAATACAAAGGGATAGTAGTCAAGAATGTTGCTGGTTATTCAACCAAAAGTGTTGTGCAGCATACTTTTGCCATGGCACTCTATCTACTGGAAAAAATGGCATACTATGATACTGTGGTAAAAGATACTACTTGGACACAGTCCGGGCTTTTTACAGATGTCAGCCAGCCATTTTATGAGATATCCGGTAAGAAATGGGGCATCATCGGTTTTGGTACCATAGGACAGGAAGTTGCCAAGATCGCTACTGCATTCGGAGCAGAGGTAAGCTACTACTCAACCAGCGGGAAGAATCTTCATCATGGCTACCCGCATCAAAGTTTGGAATTCATCCTCAAAGATTGTGACATCATCTCCATCCATGCCCCGCTGAATGACGATACCTATAATCTTATCAATGAGAATAACCTGCCTTATATAAAAGATAATGCCGTTCTTTTAAATCTGGGTCGGGGAGGCATCATCAATGAAACAGACCTGGCCTTTGAACTTGACAGACGTGCACTCTATGCCGGTCTGGATGTTTTGGAGAAGGAGCCGATAACATTGAACAACAGACTCAATGAAGTCAAACACAAAGAGAGACTCCTCATCACACCTCATATGGCATGGGCAAGTATCGAAGCCAGAAAGAAGCTGCTTGAGGGTATCGTAGAAAATATTCGCATGTTTATAGGCAAATAGATGGTAGATGTACTGATCATCGGTTCAGGAGGGGCAGGACTTACGGCTGCACTTGCAGCAAAGAAAAAAGGTGCATCTGTCATGGTTGCAGGCAAAACCTACCCAACAAATTCACAAACCTCGATGGCCCAAGGAGGCATGAATGCCGCATTAGGCAATGCGGGTGAAGACCATACTGATTCCCATATCGCTGATACGATAAGATCTGCACATGGACTCTATGATGAAGAGATGGTAAGACAAATGTGTACGGCCGGACCAGAAACGATCTCATGGCTGGAGAGTTTAGGTGTGCCCTTTTCAAGGCTTGACAATGGCAAAAATGGTGTGCAAACTGTAGCCCAGCGTCAGATGGGTGGAGCATCGGCCAAACGTGCATGTTATGCCCAGGACTATACAGGCCTTAAAATACTCCATACCCTCTATGATACCTGTCTCAAAGAAGAGATAGATTTTTTGGATGAGCACTATCTTCTCAATCTCATCGTTGAAGATAAAAAGATCAAAGGTGCAACCTTTTTAGAGATACGTACAGGAGAAGTGAAACAGATCGATGCGAAATCAGTGGTCATAGCCACAGGCGGATATGGGTCACTCTACCATGGATTTACCACCAATGCCTATGGTTCGACCGGAGATGGTATCGCCGCAGTTCTTCGTGCTGGAGGTGCCGTGTCTGACATGGAGTTCATACAGTTTCACCCTACTGCCCTTAAGCACTCTTGTATCCTCATCTCTGAAAGTGCAAGAGGCGAAGGAGGATATCTTGTCAACGAATCAGGAAAACGTTTTGTGGATGAACTCAAACCTCGTGACGAAGTAGCACGTGCAATCTTTTCTCAAATGCAAGAGGGGCAACGTGTCTTTTTGGACGTACGCCATTTAGGAGAAGAGAAACTCATGAAGCTTCTCCCTCAAGAAGTCGAGCTATGCAAGATACATGAACATGTTGACCCTGCACATGAACTTGTCCCTATCAAACCTGTTGCCCACTACTCCATGGGAGGGATCGACGTCGATCATATGTTGGAAGTCAATGGGATCAAAGGGTGTTTTGCTGTGGGTGAATGTTCCAATGCTAAGGTGCATGGTGCCAACCGCCTTGGAGGAAACTCCCTGCTTGAGATCACTGCTTTTGGAAAAATTGCAGGAGAAAATGCCTGTCACTATGCCCAATCTGCAAGTTCTACCTCTGCAGATGATACCCAACAACAAAAAGATACATTGTATGTAGCATCACTTTTGTCACAAAAAGAGCCTCTCAATTTTTATCCCTACAGAGAGATATTAGGCAATCTCTTTTATGAAAAGGTCGGTATCGTCAGAGAAAATGACCAACTTCAAGATGCACTCAATGAAGTGACCAAGATGCAAGAGAGCCAAAAAAAGATGGGGATCAGTGACAAGAACAAAGAAAACAATCAGAACCTCATCGAGTTTCTGGAATTTCAAAATGCTCTGCTTCTTGCTCCACTGATCATCTCTGCAGCCATTACCAGGGATGAAAGCCGCGGAGCGCACTACAAAATGGGATTTGAACAGGCAGATGAAACATACCAAAAGCACATTGTACTTCAGCTAGAAAAGGAAGAAGCATGCAGATAACGATCCTTCGTTCCCAAACCAATACCCATCAAGTCTATACTTTGCCTGCTGGAGAGATCCCTCTTCTCAATGCCCTAAGCTACATTAAAGAGACCCAAGATGCCACACTGACCTTTTCAGCCGGTTGTCGTGCTTCCGTCTGCGGAACCTGTGCGGTTCGTGTCAATGGAAGAGAAGAGCTTGCCTGCTCTTACAAAGTAAAACCCGGAGATGTCATAGAACCGCTGCAGTATCATCCTGTACTGCGGGATCTGAAGGTTGATAAGCATAAATCTAAAGAGACACTCTCAAGAAGCAGTGCATGGCTTCATAATGCGCAAGAGGCTTCACTGACACACGCCGATGAAAAACTCAGCGAAACGCAGACAGACTGTATACTCTGTGACTCTTGCTACTCAGCCTGTCCTGTCTTTGCAGTAAACCCTGATTTTCTTGGGCCTTTCGCACTCACACGGGCCTACCGCTACAGCAGTGATAAACGTGAAGGAAACAGAAAAGAGATCATCGATAATATTCAACGGAATGGCGTCTGGGACTGTACGTTATGCGGAGAGTGTACGATAGCATGTCCTAAAGGCATAGACCCGAAAATGGATATCACGATGTTAAGAAGTATCTCTGTGCAAGAAGGATACCAGGATCCTTCTTTTGCTACACAGAGTTTCGGAACGCCAGATTTTGGCAGCGGTGGATTTGGGTTTGATCCTAATGCAGGGTTTTAGATATCCCTAGGATCCACAATCTTCCCAGCGATCGCTGAAGCAGCTGCTACCGCTGAGTTTGCCAAGTAGATCTCAGATGTTCTGGCACCCATACGACCGACGAAGTTACGGTTCGTTGTAGCTACACAACGCTCACCGTCTCCTAGGATTCCCATATATCCACCCAAACATGCACCACATGTAGGGTTAGAAACGACTGCACCTGCTTCGATGAGTATCTCCATTAATCCCTCTTTTTGTGCCTGAAGCAAGATCTTTTGTGTACCAGGAGTCACGATCATACGTGTATGCTTCGCTACTCTCTTTCCTTTTACAATTTCCGCAGCTACACGAAGATCTTCGATACGTCCGTTCGTACAAGAACCGATCATTACCTGATCGATCTTAAGATCATCCGCTACAGCTGTTTCGATCGGCTTACCGTTTTCAGGTAAGAATGGATAAGCAACCACTGGAGAAAGTGCCGCAGTGTCGATCTTAAGAGTCTGGCAGTAGACTGCATCTTCATCTGCATAGTGGATCTTTGGCTCTGCTCGAAGCCCACCGTTCTCTTCTGCTCTCTCTGCTAGATATTTTTCAGTCACTTCATCCACTGCAAAGACACCGTTCTTCGCACCCGCTTCGATCACCATGTTCGCGATGGAAAATCTATCTGCCATACCAAGGTACTGTACAGCTTCACCTGTGAACTCAATCGCTTTGTAAAGCGCACCGTCCACACCGATCATACGGATCAGCTCAAGGATGATATCTTTACCATAAATGTGCTTTCCAGGTTTACCAGTCAATTCTACTTTGATCGTCTCAGGCACTTTAAACCAGTTACCCCCGGTGATCATCCCGAATGCAAGGTCAGTTGAACCCATACCCGTACTGAATGCCCCAAGTGCACCATGTGTACACGTGTGGCTGTCTGCACCGATGATCACATCACCAGGAACCACGAGTCCCTTTTCCGGAAGCAACGCATGCTCGATACCCATATCCTTCTCATCAAAAAAGTACTTCATGTCATGCTTGTAGGCAAAATCTCTAGAGATCTTCGCCTGGTTTGCAGAAGCGATATCTTTTGCAGGGATATAGTGGTCCATCACGATACAAAAATTATCCGGTCTTGCCAACTTCTCTGCTCCACTCTCTTCAAATGCTCTGATCGAGATAGGTGTCGTAATATCATTACCGATGATCATATCGATATCTACTCTAACGATCTCTCCAGCTTTAACCTCTCTGCCGGCATGCTCCGAAAAGATCTTTTCTGTAATGGTTTGTCCCATTTGATGTCCTTGTACTACATTATGTATGAAATATTACGCGAATTATAGCGAAAAGTTTTTTAATACGTATTTTGGGTAAAATTTCATAACTATTTAAGAAAGCTGATCCATGAAACTCTTCGAACTCAAAGCCATTGCCAAACGTCTCAATGACTTCACTTTTATTAGCCGTGCAAGACGTGTCGAAGACAATACCATAGAGTTGGTATTTGACAAAAACAACAGCTATTTCTTTAATATGACAAGAGGACAAAGCTTTATCTACAAAGCACCTTCACAAAGGCCTTTACAAGGCTACAATGCTCCGTTTGACAACCTGCTTCATACACTGCTTAGTGCAAGTAAACTGATTTCTGTAAAAGTACTTGATGCAGACCGTATACTGCGCCTCACAGTGGCCCCTAAAAGTTCTTACAAAGACAAGATCATCTACCTGCAGTTCGAATTCACAGGGAAAAACACCAATGCCATACTGATCAATGATAATGAAGTTGTTATAGAAGCTCTTAGACATATCGATTCCCAAAGCTCTTTTCGTGTGATCAGACCAGGTGTCGAACTCTTAGCCATTCCCTCTTTAAACCGTACTGAAGAGACCGAAGAGATAGAAGACATAGACACCTACCTAGAAGAAAAATATGCACAGATGCAAGTGAAAAAACTTTCAGAAATGAAAAAGCAAAAGCTTTCACAAACTGCCAAAAAGAGTGAAAAACTGGGCCAGCTTTTAAAACAATTGCCTGATGAACAGCGTCTGTTGGAAGAAGCACAGGTACACAAAAGCCACGCAAACCTCATCCTTGCAAACCTCTATCAGATAAAGCCCTATGATACACAGTTGAAAACCTATGATTTTGAAGGCAATGAGATCACGATAAAATTGCCTAAAAATGTCAAAGTAAACAGAATAAGCGACTACTTTTTCAATCTAGCCAAACGTGCTCAGAACAAAGCTAAGAATATTCATATAGAAAAAGAGAACCTGCAAAGCAAAAAGAGGTTCTACGATAATATCTATTATGCCC
>DATCTA010000072.1:0-9865 GCA_036568165.1 Sulfurovum sp. | reverse complement strand
ATCTTTTTTGCTGCTTCTACAACCGCTTCTCTACCTTTTGGCAAAGTGATAAAAGGCGCATTGGCCAAATCGATCCCGATCTTCGTTGCTACATACCCTGTTTGTTGTGGTTTTAATCTCATGGCTACCCCTTATTATCGAATTATTGTATCTTTACGTTCCGGACTTGTGGAAATGATCCCGATCTTTGTCCCTATCATCTCTTCAAGCGCTAAGATATATGATCTTGCAGTTTCAGGCAATGCATCAAACTCTCTTACACCCATCGTTTTGTCCCAACCTGGAAAACTTTTATACACAGGTGTGGCATCATCCAGTTCATACGGTACATAATCGATCTCTTTGCCATCCACCTCATAGGCTACACATACTTTTACTTCTTTGAATCCATCCAATACATCCAGCTTCATCAAGGCGACCTGGTCTGCACCGTTGACACGCACTGCATGACGCATCGCAACGGCATCGAACCAGCCGCATCTTCTTGGGCGTCCTGTAGTAGTACCGAACTCATGCCCGTTCTTACGAAGCGTATCACCCTCTTCACCAAAATCTTCACTTGGGAAAGGTCCATTCCCGACTCTTGTACAGTATGCTTTGGCGATACCTGTTACTTTTCCAAGATCTTTCGGGTTGATCCCCAGACCCGAACAGGCTCCTGCACTTACCGTCGTTGAAGAAGTAACATACGGGTATGTACCATGGTCAATATCAAGCATTGTACCCTGAGCGCCCTCAAGAAGTATCCTCTTGTCTTCATCCATGATCTTCCAAATCATCTGTGTTGTGTCTGTGATATATGGTCCAAGTACATCTTTATACCCTTGAAGCTCTGCTAAAAGTTCTGCCTCGACAGGTGCATCTACACCCATGGCATCAAATACAGGTTTGTTAATGGCAAAGAACTCCAAGATCTTTGATGTAAGTTTTTCAGGGTTAAGCAATTCACCAAGTCTATGTCCGCCACGAGCGATCTTGTCTGCATATGCCGGTCCGATCCCTTTTCCGGTAGTACCGATCGCCTTATCACCTTTCATACGCTCTTTGGCTTGATCTATCTGTGCATGATACGGTAAAAGTACATGTGCCTTGTCTGAAAGAAAAAGTCTTCCTTCCAAATTATCGAACTGCTCCATCTCTTTTATAAAATCTTTTGGAGAAAGTACCACACCGTTACCTACGATGTTTTTGGCTTTAGGGTTCAGCACACCAGAAGGTATCAGGTGAAGTGCATATTTCTTATCGTCAATGACGATCGTATGTCCGGCATTGTGCCCACCGGCAAAACGGCACACATAATCATGTGTCTGTGCCATATGGTCAACGATCTTTCCTTTTCCTTCATCTCCCCACTGGAGACCTACGATCAAATCTGCTTTACTCATCTACCTTATCCTCTGTTCATTTTATTGCTGATACACTCATCTGTGTAGAGTGCAAATCCTGCTGCTTCAACACCATCTATAGTGTATATCCCGCCCATTGCCAAGAGACTGTTGCCTTCAAACATTCTAAATGTCAAAGAGTCATAATATCTCATCTTCGCATAAAACAATGGTGATATCACCATATTGTTATATGCAACGTTACCCACTGTCTCTTTGATCCTTTCAAGTTCACTCTTGATATCATCAGGAAAGACACTCAGATCATTCAGATCACCCACACTGTTGATGCTGATCAGTTGTTCTATCCATGTAAGATCAGCTTCCATGATCTTCTCGATGTTCATTGATTTGAGGACATCCAGTGAGACGCCGTACTTCTCATTTAAAAGATGAGGGATACGGATATTGGCTATCTGCATGATCGGCTCTGCACCTATCTGCGCCAAAAGGCTTGTCGTAGTCTCTACGATCTGTTCAAAACGTCCCCCAATGACCTCTGCACCTATCTGGTACTGTTCTTTTGTCGGGAATGTCACTGTCGGCTGTATATAGAACCACTTTTTTGACTCCGTACTTCGTCCCAGTCTTTTAGTCACGATACGTACAACGTCTGCTGTAGAGTCTGCACGGAGGGTCACTTCATGATTTTCCTCATCATTGAGTCTGACCAATGGTTTTTGGTCATCAAAACATTCATGCTGGTGGTAAGAGAAGAGTGGTGTCACTATCTCTTCAAATCCAAGTGAGTAGAGTGTCTCACTTGCGATATTTTCGATCTCTCTTTTTGTCTTGGCACTTTGACCAAAATAGAGCCTGCTCCCGGTTGGAATCTCGTGTTCAAATATCATTTATACACTCTTTTTAAAATAGGTTTCGTTAAATACACGGCTGGCTGTACCATCGAACGCTCTTCTACCCATATCTGCCAATGCTAACTCTATCGCATTCACTACCCATGCAGACTCATACACAGGGATAAGCCCCATCTGATTGATACGGAAAAGTCTACCTTTGAGGTGGTCCTGCCCTCCAGCTATGTTTACCCCATACTTTGTCTTCAACAGTTTACGTATAGGCTCTGCATCGTCATCGAGAACTGTACTCATAGAGAGTGCCGGTGTCTGCGGGTACATTGTAAAACCGATCGCTTCGAGTGCCGCCTGTGTAGCTGCTGCTCTTGCTGCAGTATTTGCATACAATGCATCGATCCCATCTACCTCGATCGCATCAAAAATGGCATTAAGACCGATGATAAGTGTTGTTGCTGCTGTCCATGCAGTAGTATTTTTTTGTTGGTTTTTGATCTCTGTGGCAATATTGAAATAATAGTCTGCTCCTGAGCCTATCTTCTGTACTGCTGCATTTGAAAGACCGATCATCGCAAGTCCCGGAGGAAGCATCAACGCTTTTTGGCTTCCTGTAACAAGTGCATCAATATTGCTAACATCGATCGGTTCCACACCCACAGCTGTGATGCCATCCGCTACGATCATAATATCAGGATTGATCTCTTTGGCTCTTTTTGCAATCGCTTCAACAGGATGACGAAGTCCGCCAGCACTTTCACATACCTGGATGAAGATCGCATCGATGTCTGCATTTTCATTCAGAGCATTTTCAACATCGCTTACTGAACAAGGGGTATTCCACTCATAGGTAAGTTCAACTTTTTCTCTTCCCATTGCATCGGCGATCTTTCCGAAACGCTCGCCGAATTTACCGGCATTGACAGTCAATGCTTTGCTTTTGCAGAGGTTCAACATACATGCCTGCATAGCGCCTGTTCCTGAAGAGGCGATCATCACACACTCATCCATCCCAAGAAGTTTTAAAAGTCTCTCACGGGCCTCTTTGAAGATAGCCTCAAATTCTGGTGTTCTGTGGTGTAGCGTTGGTGTCGCCATGGCTTGGCGTACAGATTCCGGTACTGGTGTAGGTCCTGGGGTAAAAAGCAACATCTCTATCCTCTAATTTCACAAAAGTGTTTACATAATTGGTTGCGATTATAGCTAAAAAGAAGTTAGAAGCGGGTAAAGTCATTTTAATGGTTGGAGATGACGTATTAATTTTACTTTTAAACATAAAAAGGTGTATAATCAAATAATTTACCTCATTTTTTGATGAAAAGGGTTGTCATGAAAACGTTAAAAAATGAACTGTTTGCAACTATCGATGAGATCAATGAGAGGATCATAGAGATCCGGCATGACCTTCATAAACACCCCGAACTTTCAGGCCATGAAGAGCATACCAAATACCTTGCAAAAGGTATTCTGGAGGCTTATGGATACCGGATCAAAGAGAGTGAAAAACACTATGGGCTTATTGCAGATCTCATGGTAGATAAATCAGCCAAAACAGTGGCCATTCGTGCCGATATGGATGCCCTTCCCATCCAAGAACAGACAGGCAAACCCTATGCTTCCAGGGTGGATGGGATCATGCATGCATGCGGCCATGACAGCCACACTGCCATTGCTTTGGGCGCGGCGATGGCAATCGCGACACATAAAGAAGAACTTCCGGGCAATGTCAGGTTCATATTTCAGCCCTCTGAAGAGAGCAAAGAGGGAGGAAGTGTTGAGATGATAGAGGATGGAGCGCTTGACGGTGTCAGTGCGATATTCGGTCTGCATGCCTATCCTTATCTCCACTCCGGAAAGATAGGATATAAATATGGT
Source organism: Sulfurovum sp. (assembly GCA_036568165.1). GTDB lineage: Bacteria > Campylobacterota > Campylobacteria > Campylobacterales > Sulfurovaceae > Sulfurovum. The sequence goes on along the minus strand of DATCTA010000072.1, from coordinate 5,796 downwards.
GTGATGATGGCATCTGCCGATATTTTTACCATCGAGGTCTTTGGTAAGGCGGCACACGGTGCAAGGCCGCATGAAGGTGTGGATGCCATTCTTGTCACTTCCATGATCGTGAACTCTCTCAACCACATCGTCTCCAGAAGGATCGATCCTTTACATCCTGCAGTCATCTCTTTGGGAACCATTACAGGAGGGACTGCAGCCAATATCATCTGCGACCATGTTTTGCTTAAAGGCACGGTCCGAACGATCAATGAAGCAGTGCGTAAAAATATACCGACCATGATGGAATCTTCCGTTAAGGGGGTATGCTCATCCATGGGAGCAACCTATCGCTTTGATTATCAGTTCGGTCAGCCAGAACTTATCAACCATGATGCCATGGTTGATATCATCACAGGAGAAGCCAAAGAGATCATAGGCGCAGAGAACTGTATCGATCTTGTTGATCCTGTCATGGGAGGAGAGGATTTTTCAGAATACCTTCAGATCGTTCCGGGAGCATTTTTCAGACTAGGTACCGGAAATGATTCCAAGCAGACCAATGTCCCCCAACACAACAGCCGTTTCGACGTAGATGATGACGCACTTCAGATCGGTATGAAGATCATGTGCGCTTCTGCACTGGAAGTACTGGCACAAGAAGGCTCCAATGCATGAGAGTATCGTTTTAAAGATCCCCAGTGACATGGCATGCATGTCACTCGTTGAACATGTGATCACCGATATGTGTACCATACTCTTCTTATCACAGGAAGATCTTCAGGCATTGATCAAAAGTACAGAAGAGTTGATCCGAAATGCAGTTGCCCATGCCTATAAAGATGAGAAAGGTTATATAGAGATCGCACTGCATCCGTTTAAGACCGGGGTGCGTATTGATGTGCATGACTGGGGTATCCCCATGTCTTATGAGAAACACAACTCTGTCCCGTTGGTAAGGGAAGCATCACACGGATTTAACCGTATCTATGATCTTGTTGATGTGTTTGAATACCATAATTTGGGCAAAGATGGCAAAAAATTTGTCATTATCAAATATGCTTCGCACCCATTGCATCAGATAGTACCCGAAAATACTGGACTTGATTCTATTGTTGAAGAGAAGACTGTTGATCCGCAAACACCTATTGAAGTAAGAGAGTTTCAAGAGGGTGACGAAGAGGGAGTGGCCCGACTGATCTACAAGAACTATGGATACAGTTATGTCAAAGATCTCTTTTATTATCCACACAGGATCTTAGAGTATCATGGCAAAAAGTTCTACTCTGTTATCGCTGAAGCACAAGGCAATATCATCGGACACTTTGCCATTATTTTGGTACCTGACTCCACTGTGGGCGAAGTAGGCATCGTGGTCGTAGACCCACTTTTTAAAGGAAGAGGTATCATGAACCGCATGATGGAACTTATCCTGAAAAAAGCTGAAAGCGTGGGTATGGATGCCGTATTTGGTGAAGCGCTCATGTACCATACTTTCTCACAAAAAAGCAATCTAAGCCACGGATTTTCAGAAAGTGCTTTGATGCTGGGTAAAACCCCCGTAGATATAACGATCGAGAACAATGAACTCACCAAAGGTTATAAACGTGGGTCAGTCCTGGTTGGATACCGCTTTTTTCATAAACAGAAGAAAAAACTCTATCTTCCCGAAATCTATAAAGAGCTGATAGAACAGACCTATACAAACGCAGATATACCTTTTAAAAGCAAAAAAGCAAAGAAAACAAAGAGCCCGCCGCATATTTTTCTCGCCTATGAGTTCGATCCACCTTCAAATATAGGCAAAATACGGGTTGATACCTATGGAAAAGATTTCAATCAAAAATTTTTACATCTGGTCTCCCAACTCAGAGCAAAACACTGTGACATGATCTATGTAGATGTCTCACTGGAGCATATCCCTAAAATCGACAAGGTCATCAGTATCATCAATAAAAGAGGATTTTTCTACAGCGGAGTGATGTTCCTTATACACAACAAAGGAGACTACCTTAGATTACAGCTCAAACACAGTGACAAGATCGGCACAAAGAACTATCTGTGTCACTCCGAATTTTGCACGCAGCTCATGACCTATATCAAAGACGATGAGAAACGATGCAAAAAAACAAAGTGAAGAACATTGTTAAGTCTCATAAAAAAAGAGAAAATGATTATTAAATTTCACACATCAAAGAGAAACTTTTAACAAATGGACCAGCCATAGATGGATTTTTGATCATTGATTTAAAGTCACCTTTCACAAATTTCAATTTTCCTGTCGCAAAAGCAATTCCCATGGAAGCCATACTGAGCGGCTTGGTACACCACTTATCCCAGTCACTTTGTGAAGCACGCATATCCCAATCAGGATCTTCACCGTTGTATAATCCCGCTGAGACTGCTTCCCCGTTTTCTACGATAAACACACAGCGGGGTTTATCTTCATCTTTGAAACCGCATGTGATAACCGAGCTAAAATTAATTTCTGCCAATTTATCTTTTACCTCTGGAGTCCTGTTCCATGCATCTTTAAGGTCATTGATCCACTCATTTGAAAAAAGCTGTGCCATTTTAATCCTTCCTTTTGAATTGATATAAAATATATTTATCCTATATTATAAGTCTATCTATTATAGACTTAAATAGAGTACTTTAATTAAATACAATGAACAAAAAAAAGCTTCATGATACAGTTAAATTTAACGTTAAGAAAGTGTCACTGTCTGCTGTCCTATCTCTTTATAACGTGCGTAATAGTGCTCTACAAAATCGCGTATCTCACTGTTAACTGGCAGATAAACACCTTTTTCTTTACGCGCATATGTACTCAAATAGAGGTTGGCATCTTCTTTGTTCAGATAACTCTGGGCCAATTTTCTATACGCCTCCTGATAGGTCTGTTTCATCGCATCATACTTGCTGTAATCTATAGTGATCTGATCATCATATGCAATGATGCCCGAAGAGAAAAGAATATCAAGATGGATCAGACCTTCACAGTAATACGGCAATACTTCACCCACTTCACGCCATGCCATCAACCCTACAGCTCGGGAGACCAGATCATCCACGATATGTTTTTTCAATGCTTCACGTTCATTAAAGAAAAATGCCATCAGACCGCCGGTCGTGGCTTTGAACTCTTCGATATTCTTAAACTGCCCGGAGATATTCATCTTGGTTTCCGTATCGCTATCAATCCACAAAATATGCCCATACTCATGGCCCACTGTAGAGATATCATAAAGCTCATGCCATAACCCAGGGTCTTTGTCTAAAAGCGCTTTTTGTTCCTTTACAAAATCCTCACCCATCGTTTCAACCGAAAGCTTCATGGTAGGCTTGGACTTTTTGCTCTCCATCACGAAATCCGCATAGGCAAAGATCTTCTTCCCCAGTTCTGATGATACCTGCTCATCGTTCGGTACGACCTGCGCTGAGAACAGTCCATTGAATTCAGCACCATAGTAAAGAACTGGCTGGCCTATGTAAAGTTGCGTCTGGTCGACCTGCAGGAGATTCTTGCTTATGGTATGTAAAGCCTTTTCCCCAAACCCTTTTGCCATATCATAGGCAAAAAGCTTAATGTTGCTGCGCGTACTTGACCCCTCCTGCAGTTTGGGATTGATGATACGCAGATCCCATTCCAATGCTACAGCTTTTCTGTAGTGATCCTCATAATACTCCAACGGATGACCAACCTGAAGCGGTGTTCTTACTGCCATCCAGCGTCTGTCCACTTCTGCCCATTTGCCTATAAGCTCATTGGTTTTGGTATGTGAAAAAGCGATCTTCAGTGCTGTAAAATAGGCGATCCATTCTGCTTTTTGGTTGAACACATCATCTTCCTGCCGGTTCAGCAGTGCGATAAGCTGTTCAAGTGCCGTAGTAACTTCTGTTACCTCTTTTGGAAATGCCTCTGCATAGGCGATACTTTTATAGGCGGTATCCTCTTTTTTAAGTACAGAGTAGGTTCTATCTGCTATCTCCCCAGTCTCATCGGTATCGAGCAGAGATTCACTCTGAAGCATCTCAAAGACCTTTGCATCATCCCCGTTGAACATCTCGCTTAGTTCAAGATTGACAGAATGGATGATGTGGTGTGTCCAATGGCTCTGCCACACGCTCAGGGCGATCCCTACATGGTGCACACCCAAGATGAGCGAACGGTAGAACGGAGTAAGAAGTTCTTTCTGCTCTACCCATGCAATGAAATTTTCATGACGTCCAATATGCATCGTACTGACAAAACCGTATGCCAACTCTTTTTTCAAGCGTATCTCTTCTGCCGAACAGCCATTTTTTTCCAAGATCTGTTCGAGGGCATCTTCACGAAGATTGACGATACGTGTAAGGGCCGCCATGACTGCATCGTCGTCTCTTGGAATATCAAGAAGCGTTAAAAATGCATTGATTGTTTCATCTGCTCTTTCATGTCCCGTATCCAATAGCGTATAATAGCCGTTGAGTTCTGCCTGTCTTCTTTGCAGCTCATCATAGATAGCCTGAAGATCATCCATAAACCGTTGTTTCATGATTTACCCTTTAACATTTGTATGATCGGTTGAGCCAGTTTCATAGCCTGTGCCCTATGGGATAACTTTTTCTTGACTTCATCATCCAGCTCCCCCAGTGTCTTGTCAAATCCCGATGGAATGAACATCGGGTCATACCCGAACCCCTTATCGCCTCTGGCTTCATCGATCACGTCACCATACATCCAGCCATGCACGACATACTCCCCATACTTGGAAACGATAGCGATGGCCGCGGTATAGTATGCGGGTGTGGATTTGAGACCCTTGCTTTTCACGGTCTCTATAAGTTTATTGAGATTATCTTTGTCTGTAACACCCTCACCTGCAAAACGTGCAGAATAGATACCCGGGGCACCACCAAGAATAGGCAGCGAGATACCGCTGTCATCCGATATCACCATATACGCTTCGCCCAGTTTTTCATAGATGGTACGTGCTTTGATAAGTGCATTGGCAGCAAAGGTATCTCCATCTTCTACAATATCAAACTTGCCTAAAAGATCAGAAAAAGGCAACACTTCATCTTGACACATCTGTTTAAATTCACGCAGTTTTCCTTTGTTGCCCGTGGCTAATACAAGACGCATATCTCTTCTCCTCTTTTAAAGTGCTATGCTGTGAAAATTTCTTTCACCACAGCTTTCTCTTTAGTGAGAGATGACAGAACTTCGCTTTTATCATCTACTCTTAAATATTTCGTTATATAATGAGAGAAATTTTATCTAAATAGAGGTATCACTATGATTAAACAGATCATGCCGCTTAGTCTCATTGTGGGACTTCGATTTTTTGGACTCTTCATCGTCCTTCCAGTTCTCTCTATCTATGCACTGGATATGGAAGGAGCAACACCCTTTCTTGCAGGTCTTGTTGTAGGTGGATATGCTGTTACTCAAGCGGCGTTTCAAGTACCTTTTGGATTAGTAAGCGATAAAATAGGACGTAAGAAAACCTTGCTTTTTGGTCTTATTGTCTTTATTGTAGGTTCAGTGATCGCTGCAGTAAGCGATAACATCTATATGCTTCTTATCGGACGTTTCCTTCAGGGTGCCGGTGCTATCGGCTCGGTCGTATCCGCCATGGTAGCAGACTTGGTAAGAGAAGAACAGCGTGCTCATGCGATGGCTATACTGGGTGGTACCATTGCACTTAGTTTTGCTGCAGCGATGATCATTGCTCCTATTGTTGGCGGGAACTGGGGGATAGACAAACTCTTTTGGCTCACAGCGATTCTTTCCGTACTCTCCATAGGTATTTTGTTCACTGCTGTACCTCA
>DATCTA010000071.1:0-7047 GCA_036568165.1 Sulfurovum sp. | reverse complement strand
TAAGAAGAAGTATATCCCTCTTGGGTAAATCATTTATTAATGTGCTAATATTCTAATAACTATTTCATTAGAATAAGGCAATTTAGTATGGCAAGAGTCAAAAAAGCAACAAAAAAAGAGATCGAAGAGATAAAAAGTATCTTTCTTGAGAATTATCCTGATTCCGTTACTGAGTTGGCGTACAGGAATCTCTATGAACTTCTTGTGGCAGTTATGCTCTCGGCGCAATGTACAGATAAGCGGGTCAATATCATCACCCCTGCTCTATTTGAGGCATACCCTGATCCTGTCTCGTTGGCAAATGCAGACTTGGATGAAGTCAAATCATACATCAATACCTGTTCCTTTTTTAACAATAAAGCAAAGAACCTTATTAAGATGGCACAAAGTGTTGTTGAGAGCTATGGCAATGAAGTCCCGTTGGAGCGTGATGAACTGGTTAAACTTGCCGGTGTCGGGCAAAAGACCGCCAATGTAGTGATGATAGAGTATACCGGAGCCAATCTCATGGCTGTCGATACCCATGTCTACAGGGTCGCACACCGTTTGGGTCTTTCTGATGCCAAAACTGCTGTAAAGTGTGAAGAGGAACTAAGTAAGAAATTTAAAACAGATCTGCATCGGCTCCATCAAGCCATGGTACTTTTTGGACGTTACCGATGTAAAGCCGTCAAGCCTGAATGCGATGGATGCTTTATGGCAGCACATTGCAAGACAACAAAGTCTTTCAAGGTGTAATACTCTATCTGTTTTTTAGACAAATCTTAACATTTTTAACTATTCGTTGTGTGATCTCCTATGATAACGTTCTACGATCTCAGGGTCATGGTGAAGGGTGATGTTCGCATCTTTTTTCCCATCGTAATCAATAGTAGAAAGCACATATCGGATAGATTCAAGTCTGGCTTTTTTCTTGTCATTGCTGTCCACGATGATCCATGGCGCATAGCTCGTATGTGTACGTGAGAACATCTCTTCTTTATAGTATGTTATTTTGTCCCACATCTCTTGCGCTTTTTCATCTACCGGACTGAGTTTCCAATGTTTTAGTGGATTGGTCATACGCTCTTTGAATCTTTTTTGCTGATTCTCTTTTGTGATGGAATACCACAGCTTGATCAATATGATCCCGTCATCCACAATTGCATGTTCTATCTCCGGTACCTCTTTCATAAACTTTTCATATTGCTCTGCCGTACAGAAATCAAACACAGGTTCGACAATGGCACGGTTATACCAGGATCTGTCAAAGAAAGTGATCTCTCCGGGATTTGGCAAGTGTTGGAAATAACGTTGAAAATAGAACTGGCCTAATTCCACTTCTGTTGGTTTTTGCAATGCTACGACCCTGAACTTCCTAGGATTGAGATACTGAATAAAACGTTTGATCGATCCGCCTTTACCTGCAGCATCACGTCCTTCAAAGATGATCATGACACGTTTATTATTCTCATAGACCCAGTTTTGCAACTTGATCAATTCAACCTGTAATGCCTTTAACTCCTCTTCATACTCCACATTACGTGTTATTTTTGCAAGCTTTTTTCGACTTATCAACTGGGAGAGACCGCTTTTGGTTCTTAGCAACTGAAAATTCTTTTCAAGTTCCTTTACTGTATTTATTGCCTCTTCGTCTGTAACTATTTTTTTTAAATTTTTAAGACCTTCAAAGATTGTATTCATTTTTACCCTTTTTCACTATGTATATCCCTTTATTCTACTCCTACTTATCTTTGAGGAAAGTTATAGATAACATAATTCAAACTGATCGTATAATGTTCTTGAGCACCTTGTATGTACGCTCTACGGATTGAAGATCCACCATCTCTCGTGTAGAGTGAGGATAACGGATCGTTGGTCCAATTGAAGCAAATTTGATATCAGGGTATTTTTCAGCGATCACTCCGCACTCAAGCCCTGCATGGATCGCCATCATTTTAGTTTCTCCAAAAACCTCTTTCATCTCATGACTAACAAGTTCGGTAAAATCTGTTATTAGAGGTTTCCATGCCGGATATTTGTCTTCCAACACTACCTCAAAACCATATGTTTTCAAAAAATCCAAGGTTTTAGAAGATAGTTCCTCAAGTTTTTTAGCGCCCATTGCTCTGGCACTGCTTTCTACGACCAGTCCCCCTTTTTCATCTGTGTTAATGATGGCAAGATTGATACTGGTTTCCGGGATGCCGAATTCCTCATTTGTTTCATGTACTCCATGTTTGAATGCATCTATCATTGCCAGGGTCTTCTCACCCTCTTTGAGTACCTTGGGTTTTTCATTCAATTGCCTTACATGAACCATATCCGTATTGTCCAGTTTGCGATCAGCATAGACTACCGCCACTGCATTGGCAGGTATAGAATTTCTGCGTTCTCCCGCATACAAACTTGCCAGTTGATTCACATTGTTTTCTGCCAGATATGCACCCAAGACTTTAATGGCAGATGGTATGCCTTTATCGATATCTACCCCAGAATGACCACCTGCAAGACCTTTGACCGCAACTTCATAACATTCACCTCTACCCTCTATATAGCTATCCTGTCTGCTCGCTGTGATGTCAACACCACCTGCACACCCTATATATACCTCAGCTTCATCTTCACTGTCAAGATTGAGCATATATCTGCTCTTGAGATCAAAGGCAACATGATTTGCACCTATCAGACCTATCTCTTCATCTGAGGTCAGTAAGTATTCCAGATCCATATTTTCATCCATAAGCTGCATCATCATCGCTATGGCCATACCGTTATCCGAACCCAATGAGGACCCTTTTGCTTTCATCCAACCATCTTCCACATAGGTTTCTATAACCGGTGCTTTGCCCATACAGACCATGTCATAATGCGCCTGAAGACACAACGTCGGTGCCCCCTTAGTGATATAGATATTTTTGACTTCATCTACCTCAACTGTATAGCCTCTCACTTTGGCAAAATCGACCAAAAACTCAAGTAATTTATCAGCTTCTTTACTGCAGTGCGGAATCTTGGCTAGGGTTTCAAAATGTTTTAAAATCTCTGACATAAACATCCTTCTTTATTTCATAAATGAAGTATAGTATAATCACATAAAAAATGGGGATTGCTATGTGTCTGATCATCACACTTGTTATGCTTGGCGTTGCGATTCAAAGTTTTATACAACATCAATGGATGTCAGGTGTATTACAACTTATCATTGCATTAGGGTTTCTATGGCTTCTCATTCGTAATATTATAGCTGTACGAAATCAGAAGCAAGGATGTACGACCACAGGATGCAGCATCACTGACTGGTTCACTGCTTTATTTAAAAAAAGAGAAGAGTGATGGAACACTTCTTTACCTGCCCTTACTGCTGGGAACGTATTTCCATAATTATTGACAGCAGCGAAGAGGAGAGTGACTATATAGAGGACTGCGAAGTCTGCTGTCGTCCTATAGAACTTATGTATAGATTTTCCGGAGAGTATCTAGTACGCTTTGAAGCAAGAAAAATGGAAGGTATCTAAAAATTTTTTCATACCTCGTATACGGAGCAAAATGCTCGAGAGTGTAAGTAAACCAACTTAATAGTTTACTCTGTAGTATCTATCCCTCATATTATTTCTATTATCTTGATACCGTTTTTCTCTCTCATTTTTGAGACGCTCTTCTTCTAGGTACTGTAAATGTTTGTTATGTGAAAGATATCTGGCATTGTTATGGAATAGTATTTTATATTTTTCCATATACTGATAATCTGAATTATAGAGTCTTACTTTATAATTTTCAGTAAGTGCACCATAATAGCTGAAATTATTATTGTCACGTGCTTTTCTTGCTTCAAGATAAAGCTGTCTTAATATATTTTCTTTACGTTGATCCAAAAGACGCAGTTTGGAAAGATATCTCTGCAATTCTTTTTTATCAACGTTTTCTTGTTCAACTGAAGTATCAAGTCTATACCCTATCTCAAATGCCTTGGTGAGTTGAAGTTGATACTTTTTACATGCATTTTGTATCTGCTCAGAGATACCAGTGATCTTTTGGAATGCCTCGCAATCCCTGTTGAACTCTTCAAGTTCATTTCCAAAAGAGTGGTATGCTTTCGGTGATACCTGATCCATAGAAGTTACAGAAAGTCCACTCTGTAGTATCTTCTTTTGGGTACGTGTTTTATATTGTGCCTGTTTTGCTCTCTCTTTTTTGAGACGTTCCTCTTCCAGGTCGAATATATAGTCAAAATTGCTTAGATATCTGATATTATTTTTGAATATATTTTTATGTTTTCCTAAAAATACATAATCAGAATCATAGAGTCTCACCTTATAATTTGTGATCAGTGCACCATAATAGTCAAAATTATTTTCTTTACGCGCTTTTCGTGCTTCGACATAGAGAAGTTCCAGTATATGCTCTTTTTGTTTATCCAGTAAACGCAGTTTGGAAAGATATCTCTGTAACTCTTTTTCATTTATTTTTTCCGCTTCGATCTCCGGGTCAAGCCTGTACCCTGTCTCAAAAGCTTCAGCCAATTGCATCTGGTAGGTTTTACATGCGGATTGTACCTCATGCGATATACCTGCAATCCTTTCAAATGCTTGGCAATCCCCGTTGAACTCTTCAAGCTCATTTCCCAAAGAATCAAATGCTATAGGTGCTGCCTGGAGTAATAGTGTTGAAACTGCAATTAATTTTAAATATCTATAGAACATATCTATCTCTGCCTCTCATACTTAATGACTCATTCTATCTCATCAATACATAATATTAAATGAACAATTTTTCATTTTTACATCTAATCCTCATTAATAACAAAATCGAAACGTTTTACTTCTTTGCCCTCAACCATGACATTTTCAATAAACATTTCATAGGGTCTGACCCATATTCCTTTCTCACCGTATAAAGCCCTGTAGACAACCATCCACTCTTCTGTTTCAGAATGCTGTGCTGTCATGAGTACTTCATAGTAATTCCCTTTATAGTGTCTGTAAATCCCTTTTTGTATTTCCATGTTTCCGCTTCTTTTTTCTTTTTCAACATATGATTCTAACATAATACCCATTCAGTCACTCAAAAACTATTTTAAAGTACAATAATTTGATATCAAAAAAAGGAATATTTATGGCACAAAACATGTTCAATTGCCCACTCCCTGATGAAAAGGGTTATTTTGGCGAGTATGGCGGAGCGTTCATCCCTCCTCAGCTTCAAAGTATCATGGATGAGATCACTGTATCCTATAATGAGATTCGCAAGGATCCTGAATTTCTAGAAGAACTTGCTTCGCTTTATCAACATTTCGTGGGTCGTCCAAGCCCTATTTTTCATGCAAAACATCTTTCAAAAAAATATGGTGCTGATATATACCTCAAAAGAGAGGATCTCAACCATACAGGTGCACATAAGATCAACCACTGTTTGGGAGAGGCGCTTTTGGCTAAAAAAATGGGTAAGAAAAAACTCATCGCTGAAACGGGAGCCGGTCAGCATGGTGTGGCATTGGCAACAGCAGCTGCATTGGTAGGTCTGGAGTGTGATATCTACATGGGTGAAGTAGATATGGCAAAAGAGCGTCCAAATGTGGTGCGTATGCATATTTTAGGTGCCAGAGTCATTCCTGCAACACATGGCCGTCGTACACTCAAAGAGGCAGTAGATAGTGCATTTGAAGCCTATTTGGCAGATCCTGTTACACAATTCTATGCGATCGGTTCAGTAGTAGGTCCTCATCCCTTCCCTGGAATGGTAAGAGATTTCCAGTCTATCGTTGGGGTAGAAGCAAGAGAGCAGTTTCAGCAAATGACAGGCAAACTGCCTGATAACCTTGTTGCCTGTGTAGGAGGAGGATCTAATGCCTTGGGACTCTTTACAGCTTTTATGGATGATGAAACTGTTGCTATGTATGGTGTAGAACCTTCAGGACGCAATCTTGAGATACCGGGAGAACATGCGGCTACTATGACCAAAGGAACGCCTGGTGTCATGCACGGGTTCAAATCCTATATGCTTCAGGATGAAAAAGGTGAACCCCAAGAGGTCTATTCTGTAGCCAGTGGTCTTGACTATCCGTCTGTGGGGCCTCAACACGCTTATCTTAAGGATATCGGCCGTGTCAACTATGTCACGATCAGTGATAAAGAGACCATCGATGCATTCTTTGAACTCTCAAGAGAGGAAGGTATCATCCCTGCGATCGAATCCGCGCATGCAGTTGCCTATGCTCTGAAATTAGCACAACAACCTAACATCGGTACGATCCTTGTCAACCTCTCAGGTCGTGGTGATAAAGATATCGATTTTGTAGTTGAAAACTATGGAAGTGACTACGGTATAGCCTAAAAGACTAAGCAGCAAGAAGCGTAGAAGATCTATGCTTTCATTGCTGCCAACACACCATCCCAAAACGAGATACGAGCCTCTACTGCACGCTTCGCTGACGCTATTGCCTGATCGATCTTTTTTTCATCCTCTTGACACATTTGATTTAAAAGCTTCATTGCAAGTGGACCGTGAAATCCTTCATCCAAATGAATATGTCTTTCGAGATAATAGTGGAACATAGGAGCAATTTTTTTAGAAACACCCATTTTTTTCAAAATAGCCTTGAACATCAGTGGAATGATATCTTCTCGTCCCAACGAGAATGCCGCTGCTGCATGATGCGGTTCTCCCTCAACAATAAAACTGAATGTTGTAGTAGTAAATACCCTGGAAGCCTGAGGGATGTCTGGAAGCTTTAATGCTTCTTCAATACCTTTGCTTTGTACTACTTGCACAAAGTTCCTGATCTTACCTGTATCTGCACCCACTTCTTCCATAGCCATAAGATACATTTCAAAATGACTTAAAAAGCTTTGCTTATCTGGCATTTCATCTGACTCTTCTTCCAAAACGATCTCATTGATAAAGCGGCTAAGATCAGTATCAGATGGTGGTATCCAAGGTGTTTGGCTAGGTGCAATAACTGACTGTAAATATTTTACCAAAGACATAAAATCCCATACAGAAAAGATATGATGTTCCATAAAACATCTTAGGTTTTCTATCGTCTCGACAGCTTTATAAATAGGGGGT
>DATCTA010000070.1:0-7831 GCA_036568165.1 Sulfurovum sp. | reverse complement strand
ACATTGCCCTATTTGTCTGAACTATTGGCAGGATATGCCAAAGGAAAAGAGAAAATAGACATTGATCTCTTTTGGAGCGATAAAGGTGAAGCAGTTGATGCAGTAGAGGCATTTTTATCCGAAGTATTGGGAGATGTTGATTTTGAGTCATATTCCAAAAGTGATATTGTGCAACTTTATGAAAATATCTCTTTGCGTAAAAATGTATGGTTGTCGTTTTTTACTTGTCAAGAGATGATGAAAGAACTTGACTTTCATGTATTGAAACAAAGTAGATTTTAGTGAACAGAGGAAAACAAATGAAGAGTAAACATAATGCGTAATTTTAAAAAGATAGGCCTTTCTGCTCTGACGGTATTGATGCTTAGCGGATGTGTGAAACTGGGTCCGGATTTCAGCGGTGTTGATTCCCCACCTCTGCCTGATAACTGGTCTAAGGACAATAAAGCAAACACTCAAGCTATCGCACAGTGGTGGAAGACATTTAACGATCCTACGCTTAATGTATTGGTAGAAAAAGCCTATGCACAGAACCTTGATATCAAAAGTGCCGGTTTGCGTATCTTACAGGCACGTGCAGCTTTGGGTATCAGTGAAAGTCTGACCTTGCCGCAGTTGCAGACTCTTTCTGGAAATGCGGCAACGACTCGTTATAGTGGCAACAATTTTGAAGCAGCCAACTTGAATTTCGATCTGGGATGGGAGATGGATCTCTGGGGCAAATATGCCAGAGGCATAGAGTCTTCACAAGCAAACCTGTATGCCACACTAGCTTCCTATAATGACATACTGGTCTCTGTTATTGCAGAAGTCGCACGAAATTACATCAATTATCGTACAGCGGAGGAGCGTATGGCCTATGCTGTTAGAAACGTTACGATACAAGAGCGTGTGACCAAAATGACAGAAGTACAGTTCAACTCAGGGAATGTATCGGAACTTGATGTACAGCAGGCTCGGACGCAACTTTACAATACCCGTTCTGCCATTCCTTCTTTAGAGATATCAAAAGTAAAAGCACGTAATGCGATTTGCGTTCTATTGGCGATGGATGCTAAGGAAGCAGACAAACTGCTCTCAAAAGAGCGAGTCAGATTTGCTGATTCTACACAGAGATATATCGGTGATGAAAAGAAAGGAACAATGCAGATCAAACAGGAGAACAAAGATATCTTGAATGTCGAAATGATCCCTAGACCCCGTTTGAATCCGTACTATAAAATAGATGCAGATCTCATCACAAGAAGACCTGACATTAAAGTAGCAGAGTATAATGTACACTCCAACAGTGCGCTTATAGGTGCAAAGATGGCAGACCTCTATCCTAGCTTTTCACTATTTGGAAATATCGGATACAGTACAAACAATGTAACAGGTTCATGGACATCCGGAAGCGATGCCTTGGGAGTCGCCATCGGACCCGCATTTTCATGGAATATCTTCCAATATGACCGTATTAAAAACCAGATACGAATCCAAGATGCTGCATTTGAAGAGAGTCTAGTGAATTACAATAAAAAAGTACTCTCTGCTGTCTCTGAAGTATCTGATGCGCTCAACAGTTATATCCTAACAAGAAAACAACAAGAAGAGAACAGAAAAGCAGTAGATGCTACGGTACGTGCATTCAATATATCAGTTGTCCAATACAATGACGGTTTGGTCTCCTATGAGCGTCTTCTTGGTACTGTTGAGAAATTGACCTCTACACAGGACAGGTATGCAGCTATCAATGGAAATCAGGCAATAAATGCTATTTTACTCTATAAGGCATTGGGCGGCGGTTGGCAGATGAGTCAGGGTAAATCCTATCTGTCTGAAAAGACCGCGGAGAAGATGAAAAAAAGTGTTGATTGGGGCAGATACCTTGATGCAAATATGACACGTCTTCCAGAAGGAATGAACAATGACTAATCCCTATCCTCATGAACTATCACTAGGTGATGTCTACTTTTCACCTATGCTGCTGGTGATTCTACTCTCTTTTTTGGCAGCAGGTATCACAGTGATAGTACTCAATAAGTTGAAATTGTCACGTTTCATTCTGGCACCATCCTATGTTTTTATAGCCATTCTGTCTCTTTACATCGTTTTGATAGATACATTCTGGATCAGATTTTAAAGGTTAAAAATGAAAAAAATAATAAAGCTCTTACTTACATTTACAATTTTGGCAACGGCAGCATTTTTTGCATACAATAAATATAGGGACTATATAGAAAACCCTTGGACCAGAGACGGACAGGTACGTACACAGGTGATACAGGTTGCACCGAGAGTCACGGGAATGGTAACCAAGATCCATGTGGAAGATAACCAAAAAGTAAAAAAGGGAGATCTTCTTTTTGAGATAGATCCGTCTCAGTACCAGCTTAATTTAAAACAGGCGAAAGCCAGACTGAAGCGTACACTCGAAGCAGCAAAAGGAAAGAAGATCGAGTATGAACGTGTCAAAAATATCTATGAAAAAGACAGAGGGGCTGTATCGCAAAAAGACCTGGTACGCAATGAGACTAATTACTACAAATCATTAGCTGACATAGAATCTTCCGAAGAGGCAGTAAATACGGCTAAGCTCAATCTTTCTTACACCAAAATATACGCAGAAGTAGATGGGTATGTTTCAAACATCAACTTTCAGATAGGAACCCAGGCATCGGCGAATATGCCTATTTTGGCATTGGTGGATGAGAATTCATACTGGGTGTTTGGTTTTTTCAGAGAGAACGCTATTCCTGAGGTTCAAGTAGGAGATAAAGCAATAGTAACACTTTTAGCCTATCCGAATACACCATTGAGTGGTAAAGTGGAGTCTATCGCATGGGGTATCTCCCACTCTGACGGTAATCCGGGTAATAATCTTCTTCCTAGTGTTAAACCAGTTTTTCAGTGGATCCGTCTTGCACAGAGAATACCTGTACGTGTCAAACTGGACAAAGTGCCTGACAGTGTCAAGTTGAGATTTGGGTTGACTGCATCTGTAATGGTTCTTAAGCGCAATGAGGAGAAGAAGTAGGCTTTATACTATTATGGTAAAATTCCGACCATAAATAAAGAAGGAATTGATGTGTTTAACATTCAAAACTATTCAACTCAAAATATAAAAAATGATATTCTCTCTGGTGCTCTGGTCGCAGTGGCACTCGTACCTGAAGCGATCGCTTTTTCATTCATTGCCGGAGTCTCTCCTGTGGTTGGGCTCTATGGTGCTTTCATTATCGGGCTTATTACTGCGCTTATCGGCGGTAAACCAGGTATGATCTCGGGGGCTACGGGTTCTGTGGCTGTAGTGTTTGTAGGACTTGGACTTTCTGTAAAAAATATGTATCCGGACCTGGATACTGAGGCACTTTCTATGATGGTGCTACACTATATCCTGCTTACATCGATCATCGCCGGTTTGATACAGATCGCTATAGGTGTTTTAAAGATGGGTAAATTCATCCGTCTCGTTCCGCAACCTGCTCTCTTTGGTTTTGTTAATGGTCTGGCGATCGTGATCGCAATGGCACAGTTACCGTTCCTGGCACCCTCAAACATGGCTCAGTACAGTTCATGGATTGATATTATCAAAGCAAGTTTCACTGAACACTACATCATGTATATTATTATCATCTTCACGATGCTGACGATGCAGTTCCTGCCTAAGTTCTCAAAAGCTGTACCTGCGGGTCTCGTGGCTATTATACTTGTAACGTTAGTGGTCTATTTTGGCGGTATCGAGACAAAAACAGTGGGCTCTCTTGCAGATCTTTCCAATGTTTCATTTCCTTCTTTTGTGATGCCATATGGTGAACTATTTACATGGGAGTCGATGAAGATCATACTGCCTGTAGCAGTGATCGTAGCACTTGTAGGTCTCATTGAATCGCTCTTGACGCTTTCGGTGCTTGATGAAATGGGTGGCAAACGCGGGTCTGGTAACAAAGAGTGTATAGCACTGGGTGTTGGAAACAGTACATCTGGACTCTTTGGCGGTATGGCAGGTTGTGCGATGATAGGACAGTCAGTCATCAACTTTACATCCGGTGGACTTGGCAGACTTTCTTCATTTACAGCAGCTGTATTACTAATCATACTGGTAGTAAGCTTTTCAGATGTGATCGCGGCGATCCCTGTGGCTGTACTTGTGGGTATCATGTTCATGGTAAGTATCGGTACCTTTGAGTTCTCTTCACTTAGCCGCATTAAGTATATGCCACGTCCTGATGCGTTTGTGTTAGTGGTTGTTACGATCATTACAGTACTTGAAGACCTTGCAGTTGCAGTGATCGCGGGTATTATCATCTCTGCACTTGTTTTTGCATGGGAGCATGCAAAGATATTTGCAAAAATCAAAGAAGAGAGCAGCAAAAAGATCTATGAACTTGATGGTCCCCTCTTCTTTGCATCCGTGACATCATTTAATGAGAAGTTTGATGTGGAGAATGATCCTGATGAGGTGGTCATCGACTTTAAAAATGCCAGAGTGATGGACTCTTCAGGTGCAGAAGCGATCGATGCATTAACAGAAAAGTATAAAAAAGTAGGTAAAAAACTGACACTTCGACATCTCTCGGAAGACTGCAAACGTCTTCTTAAGTCAGCAGGACCGTTCTGTACCTATGAGGAAGACGATCCTACGTATAAAGTAGCTTCTAACATTTAAAATGTTTTTTTAATGAATAAATGGGGGAACTTCTCCCCTTTTATCTTACATGATACGTAAGTTCTTCAGAAGAATGTTACTTCTCTTTCTCCACTTTATTCCCATAAAAAATATTATAGAGTATTTTGATCAAAATCATTAGAAATATACTGCTTCCCATACTCGCTAAAATAAATGCATAATATTCATCTTGCGTAATAGAATTAACACTGAATCCAAGTGTAGCAATAGCTACCGTAAATGTTAGGGGCATTGAATCGCTTAGCGAAAAGAGAATCGTATTTTTCCATCCCAAATAACTGTTATATGCCACAAAGGAACTGACAAGACGAATACCAATGATCGTACTCGCAATAAAAAATGCCAACATCAAAATCTTAGGATCGCCAAACGCTTCAAGTTTTACAGTAGAACCAACGTGTATAAAAAAGATCGGAACTAAAAATCCAAATCCAAATGAAGAGAGCTTTTCGGGTAATTCGGTTTTATGTTTAAAGTAAGTTGCAATAAAGACACCTGCCAAAAATGCACCTAAGACCATATCAATTTTGAGATAAAGCATCACTGCTACCATCAAAAACATCAATCCCATGGAAAAACGGATATCTCTATGTTTTGTATCATCATGAGGCATAATCAATGTTCTAAGTGTAGGATGCCACCAAAAAAGGACACGAATACCTTTAAAAAACAGGATAAATCCAAATATGAACGCAAATAGACTGACCAGAGTGATGACAAAATCGCGATTGAAACCATACTCTAATCCTCCACTCAAAATGGTAAGGGCTATAATACTGATAAACTCACCTATGATACCAATACTAAGTGCCAACGCAAGCCATGGTTCATTTTTACCATATTCTTTGACCAATACTATCAGCATTCCTAGTGAAAAAATCGGGAATGCGACCAAATATACGACGCTAAGATCAAAATACAAAAAGAATACCAGGGATCCTGCATAGAGCATTATAAAATAAATGATCGTTCGACGAAGTAAAGAGGATCTGGTAAAACCAAACGACTTGAGGTCTATTTCCATACCTGCCAGGAACATAAGATATAAAAATCCGACTTTTGCGATGATATTAAAGAGCTCGGTATCAATCAATAAACTAAAATACGCAGCAATACTTCCTAAAAGTATTTCAATTACTACTACAGGAGTTTTACTAATACGAGATAAAAATGGGGAAAACATTACCAATAGAGACAATGTAATAATATTGATGATGCCACTATCCATATTGACCTCAGATACTTTTCATGGAGCAATTTCATCGCATTATATCATTAAAATACGGGAGTTGAGATACATTAGTTATCAATTTTTTTTCTTTCTTTAACATCAGTATTTTTACGTTCTATTATGCATTTCATCCACTACACATAAATTCTACAGATCAGATGTTATGATAAACAAAAGGATGTGCCATGTTTTATAAAACGATTGTTATATCATTGCTTTTAACCTCCCCCTTCATCTACGCAAAAAAATCAAATTTTCAAAATGAAGGGGTATCTGTTCAAATGGTGGATGTGAATGGCAATATCAAACACATTATTGTAAAACGTGATATTCCTGATGAGTGTAAGAAAGTGCCTATAAACAATACGATGGTATGGACAGGAAACTATGCCAACCCTAAAGTCCCTGAAGCATGCAAATCCACCTATGTTCACACTACTGGAAATCTCCTCCCTATGCACCTGCATGAAGATGTGAATACCTACGGAGAGCTTGAAGTATTAGCGTTTATAAAGCATATGCAAAAAGATGATTCTATGCTGTTAATAGATGGACGAAAACAGGAGTGGTATGATTATCGAACTATACCCGGAGCTATCAATTTGCCTTTTCATCATTTTAAAGAGAGAGAAAGCTTCGAATTTGAGTTCGAACATGCTTTAAGGATACTGGGTGTAAAGATCAAGCAAGATGAGACATACGATTTCAGTCATGCTAAAACCATTGTTGTTTTTTGTAATGGTCCTTGGTGCAGTCAATCTGTCGCCATGATAAAAGCCCTTCTGGATATAGGATACCCCGCTGAAAAGATGAACTGGTATCGCGGTGGTATGCAGACTTGGCTGGGAGCCGGAATGACCACGACAAGAAAATAATATGATAGGTTGATATACATTACACTCTTCAGATATTTAGATTAAGGAGTATATGATGTATAAAAAGATACTTCTACTAAGCTTCTTCAGCTGTAGCGCACTTACAAGTGAAATCAACATTTCTGTCTTGTCTGAGGGTATTGAAACAGTGCATAATTATGAAAGCGGTGATTCTAAACGTATAACTGTAAAAAGAGAGATAGATCCAGAATGCAGAAAGATACATATCAGCAATGATATGTTCTGGCAAGAACAGTATGCCAGTCATAAGGTCTCCCCTGCATGTAAATCCACCTTTATTACAAGTGCAGGAAAAACTATCTTTCCTATGAAACTGCATAAGTATGTAGAGACATATGGAGAGATGGAAGTGATGGATTTTATCAAACAGATGCATGATGATCCCTCAATGCTTTTTATCGATACACGTGATGAAGAGTGGTATGGATACAGAACGATTCCGGGTGCAGAAAATATGCATTATGTTTATATAACCATGCCTGATGTTTTTAAAGAAGAATACATGGCTTCTTTAAAAAAACTGGGTGTTGTTCGAAAAGATAATAATTATGATTTCTCCAATGCAAAAACGGTTTTATTTTTTTGTAATGGTGCCTGGTGCAGTCAATCTCCAAATATGGTCAAAGCACTGCTTACGTTAGGGTATCCGCCCCAAAAGATAAAGTGGTACAGAGGCGGAATGGATGATTGGCTTGGGTTGAGTATGACTACTACAAGGATGTAGTATTGATCAATACATATTTTTATATAAAAAAGATTCCTATCATAAAAAGTAAGATTGGAAGCAGTGATAGGATATAGATAGTTCTTTGTGTTTTTATTGCTTTATAAATACCCCAAAAAAAGATCCCGATCGCAACAATGAATCCAATTCCCCATGGCAAAAGGATCATCGGATTTTCTGTTGCACAAAGTGAGAGCGTCACAAATACGAAAGCAAGAAATACCTTCATCATTTCTCTAACTCTTCCTTTGCCAGCCTGTCAACCATTTTGATGCTTT
The DNA here is from genome assembly GCA_036568165.1 of Sulfurovum sp. Taxonomy (GTDB): domain Bacteria; phylum Campylobacterota; class Campylobacteria; order Campylobacterales; family Sulfurovaceae; genus Sulfurovum. Next base: position 33 of record DATCTA010000070.1, on the reverse strand, counting down.
CTAGGGCATTATTCAAAATCTTTTTTGTGGAAG
>DATCTA010000069.1:0-2183 GCA_036568165.1 Sulfurovum sp. | reverse complement strand
CGCATGTAAAGATAACACTCAAAGAACATATAGGCAGCTCACCGGGTATGGTGAATCTTCTTAGCGATATGGCTGTCAGTTCGAACAACAAACTCTAAAACCCAGTAAATACACTGCAAATTTTATTGTTTGTATGAGCATAAGCAAATCATGTTATGATGCCAAAAAAGATGATCAGCTATCAAAAGGATACCAACTATGTATACAGTACAAATGGAAAAAGAGTGTGGATGTTTTAAAAAAAGCGAATACAGCAATAATGTGACTTTTGAAACACAACAAGATGCCTACAAGTATGCAACCACCGTCGCTGAATTTATGAATGAAGAGTTTTGTGGTACACACAACTTTACTGCACATGAAGGGGATGGTGACTACTTTCTCATAACAGTAGCGATCAATCCTGAGGCTGTAGGCATTACGCCTCATGTGAGTTGTGATGTTGGCTGTAGTGCTACGGATAAATGGTCTTTAGAGAGTAACGCAAAATCTGATAAATAACATTATAAAGTTATATATTGAGCCACTTGCAGATTAGCAAAAAAAGAGGGTTATTAAGAATTCAAGTGAAGAAAAAAAGCTGAATCTGATTTCAAAAAGTTATAATTTTTTACCACAAAAACATACCATCAAAAAGAGTCAGCTTATGAGAAAAATTATACCTTCACTTTCAAAAATGTGGCTTAAAGTCATTAATTTAGAACAAAGCCTTTTTCCTAAGCTGGAAGCGTCTTTGGGAAAGCTCAGTACCAAAGAAGAGAAGTTGATAAAGATCCTCGATTTTGCCCAGATCGAACAGTTGGTGTTCTCAACCTCTATGACCAATCCGCCCAAAGACAGAGAAGAGATGGCACGTGCCTTTGTTGCAAAACAGGTCTACAATATTCAGACCACCCGTGATCTGATAGAGAGATTAAAGATCGATAGAACACTCAGGGTGATATGCGGATGGAGACATCAGAATGAGATTCCCAGCGAATCTAAATTCAGCCGTGTCTTTACGGAGTTCAGCCAACAACGTATTGCAACCAAAGCTCACGATAGTTTTATAAAGAAGTATTTGAGTGAAACACTATTCTTCTATCACAGTATCGACGCCACTGCCGTAGAACACAGAGAAAAAGCGGTCAAACAGATAAAAGAGATCAAACCTAAACGCAGACAGGGACGTCCAAAAAAAGGTGAAGAAGGTCCTCCCAAAAAACCAAGTATTCTACAACAGCAGGAGCAGATGGCTGATGTTGAAGAGATGCTCTCTCTTATCAAAACAGAGTGTGATACCAGTATCAAACAGAACTCCAAAGGAAACCGGCACAGATGGACAGGAGGCAAACTGCATCTGGCGGTAGTAGACGGTGATATTCCTATCACGGCACTCTACTCCTCTGCATCTGTACATGACAGTTCATTGGCGCTCCCTCTCATTAAGCAGAGCAGCCAGAAAGTGAACTATCTCTATGACCTGGCTGATGCAGCGTATGATTACCGTATCATCAAAGAGTACTCCATGATCCATAACCACAGACCCATTATCGATATCAATCCAAAGAACTCAAAGAAACTTAAAGCACAAAAAGCTTTAGACAAAAGTGAAAAGACGATATTGGGTTCACTGGGTATATACAAGGATTCAGATGATCTGCATTACAACCAGCGAAGCAGCGTTGAGAGGGTCAATGCCTATCTGAAAGACAGTTATGGATGCAGCAGGATCTATTACAAGGGAGCACAAAAAGTTGCGTCAGTGTTTGCCTTTGCTGTCTTGTCAGTCTGCATCACGCAATCTTTGAAACTTATTACATAGCTTTATTTAAATACTAAAGTTAAAAACACAATTACCTCAAATCTAAACCATAAAGCACGCCCTAAAAATAGGTTTTTTAGCAGTTTTTAGATTTTTAGTTCTAAATAATTTCAATGGACAGCTTTTTTTAATAGTTAATCACAGACTATTGAAAATTAGCCACTTTGTGATGTTAAATTTGCAAGTGGCTCAATATATAACTTTATAAGGTTTAGGTTAGTCATTTAGAAGAACTACAGACGACAGCTTTAGCTTTTATTTTGACTTTGATGCTCTTTTAGCGCTTTTTCGTAAAGTCTCTTGTCTAACATGTTCAGAGGTATATAGAGGACGATGGCCGCTAATGCTATATAGCCTGAGAAAGGGGCTATCTCTATCC
>DATCTA010000068.1:0-3500 GCA_036568165.1 Sulfurovum sp. | reverse complement strand
ATCAGGATACAGTCATAGGCAGGTTTTTCGCAGAGTATGACCCCGCTGGGTACGGCAAGCTCTGCACCTATACTGAGTGCATCTTGTTTCAGTATATTTGCAGCAGGTGTCTTAAGGTCTTTGATGAAGAAACAGAGCAGTTCCATCTTCTTTGCCATAATACCAATACCACCACTCTCCACATTTAGTGCTTTTAGAGCTGCTTTTTTATCTGCTATGGTTCCAAGTTGATAGATATTCATTCATTCATCCCTTATCTAATCACGCAAAGCGTGCCTGTTTCTACGAACGACCTTGTAAGCGGAGCGATTCGAGAGTAGAAACGATTTTTTTCTAAAGAAACTTTTGCCTAAAGGCAAACCGCATCTGCTAGTTTTGTTTCGTTTTTTTCTAAAAAAAATGAAAGGACACGATGTCGCAGTTCAAATATAAGGCAATTAGAAAAATAGATACAACTATTTTATCGTTTTTTTCTTGCCAATAGTTTCAAAAGCAACGTATTGAGTATGAACTGAGGCGGTGACCCCATATCCAATGCGATATAGGCATTGGAAAAAAGACTCAGGGTCTTTTCATCCAGATCATACTTCTGCGAACGTATGGCCTCTTTACCGATGCTCTCGATGATCAGCTTCATAGCCTTGGCATCTGTACGTTTATGGGTTTGTACAAAATCATAGACCGTAGCCAAAGAGAGCTGTTTGATATCAAGGTCCAACACCTCTTCTTCTTTATCTTGGGAAATAACACTGATCGGAAGACGTGAACGGATCGTATCCAATATGGTGGCTTTACTAGGAGTGATCAGGATAAATTCTTTTTTTGGCGGAGGTTCTTCTATGACCTTTAAGAGTTTGTTTTGCACCACTGGAGAAAATATTTTAGCGCCAAGTATAATGACAGTGGTCTCTTCGCTTGCCATATAGGCTTTTTCTATAGCCAACTTTGCATCTTCAACCAAAAAAGTATCTTCTTTGATGATATGCACAAAACGTTCTTTTTCCTGTAACGCTTCAAGCTTTTTAACAGTGTCATCTATATCATTGCTGATGATCACTTGGCTGATGAGTCTCATGATTCTAGATCTAGGTCCCCGAACAATGCTGCGGAAAGCGTATTGTCAAAAAGTTTGAAAAGCTGCAAAAGTTTGATATCCAGCAATACATCTGAACTTCGGAAAAGAAAACTGTCCTGTACCTCTTCATCCATCACCCATAAAAAACTGTCTTCATTTCTGTATGCAAGCTTTGTGAAAGGGTGGTCACCTTTACCGATATACCAGATATAGTATCCGTTTGGATAAGAGATATCCAGCATATCTTCAAGAAGCTGAAGATCTTGTGTTGACTTGATGGTCTGAAGCTGCGGAAAACAGCTAGATAATCCGTAAAAAGGCAAAAGTGGTCTGTTTTTTTTCAGATCATTGATATTGTGTAAAATATATTTCCCGAACCAATCAAAAGTTTCATCTGTAATAATAAGTGCCGTCTTGCCTTCAATACTTTGAGAAACAGCACTTTTGACCAAAGGCGCCCACTCATAACGGTACTCTTCCATCCATGAAAATGAGGATTCTTCCTCACGAATGGCATGCAGTGTCCACTTTAAAAGCTCTTGCATGGATTTACTTGTCTAATTCAAACGCTTCATGAAGTACGCGGATAGCAAGTTCTCCATACTTCTCATGTATCACCATTGAAACTTTGATCTCAGACGTAGATATCATCTGTATATTGATATTGTTCTCTGCAAGTGCTGTAAATGCCTTTGCAGCTACTCCTGAGTGAGATTTCATCCCTACACCTACAACCGATACTTTGCATACATGCTGATCAAAATCCATACCCTGAATGTCATGGTCAAATGTCTCCATGATCCTTTTGGCATTCTCATGCTCACTTTGAGGAACGGTAAAACCGATATTAGTTGACCCGTCAGTACCTACATTCTGAATGATCATATCAACATTGATATTTTCTTTTGCCAAGAGCGTAAAGATCTCTGCTGCTATTCCTGGTCTATCTGAGACACCTCTTAGTGTTACCCTTGCTTGATTTTTGTCAAGGACAACGCCGCTTACTAATACTTCTTCCATACTGTTGCTCTCCTTTGTGATAAGCGTACCTTCATTATCGCTAAAACTGCTTTTAGCGTAGAGTTTTACATTAAGTTTTTTTGCCAATTCTACTGAACGGTTCTGCAATACTTTTGCTCCCAAAGAGGAAAGCTCCAACATCTCATCATACGAGATAGTATCAAGTTTTTTTGCATTAGGTTCAATACGAGGATCAGTCGTGTAGATACCATCTACATCCGAATAGATCTCACACTGGTCCGCCTTCAGTGCTCCTGCCAATGCAACTGCTGAAAGATCCGAACCTCCACGTCCCAAGGTTGTTACATCACCCTGCTTGTTGATCCCCTGGAAACCTGCAACGATCACGATCTTGCCCTCGTTCAATGCATTGTGCATCGCTGTAGGATCGATAGCTTCTATACGTGCATAGGTATGCGTATCATCTGTCACGATGCCTGCCTGGCGCCCCGTCATCGCTACTGAATCATAGCCCTTTGCCTGCAAAGCGATAGAGAGCAGTGCCGCGGTTACACGTTCACCTGAGCTAAGCAGCATGTCCATCTCTTTTTTTGCCGGATTTTTATCAAAATGCTCTGCATAGCTGATCAGTTTATTGGTTTCACCGCTCATAGCAGAGACGACAACAACTATATCATTTCCTGCATCTTTCGCCTTTGCTACCCGATTGGCAACATTTTCTATACGATCCAGATCTCCAACACTTGTACCACCGTATTTATGTACAACTAACATCTATATTAAACCCTCTTCTATAAAATAATCGATCACTTTACGATACACTTTGCGTTTAAAGTAAGTCACCTTTTTAAATAATTCATCATACTCTACAAACTCATACTCTTCAAACTCAGGAACATCATAGGCCTGTAAGTTGATGACTGCGCTCTCTTTAAGACGAACCAAAAAATATTTTTGTGTCTGTCCGTCAAAAGGGTATGTTTTACCCCGCGATTTTTTTGGAAAATCATAAGAGATCCATTCAGGAAACTCTCCCAAAACTTCTACGTGATCGCATCCTATCTCTTCCAGCAATTCCCTCCGCAGGGCATCTCTAGGTGTTTCTCCTTCATCGATGCCTCCCTGAGGAAATTGCCATGCATTTTTGATATCACTCCGATGAGCAACAAAAAATTCACACTTGTCAGGATATTTGGAAGAGAGTATCACAGCTGCAACATTTGGCCTATAGCTTTTTTTCTTTTGCATACTTTACTCATTTCACTACATATTGAATAGGAAACCGTACGATAGAATTCATATGGTATTTAACACTGTGCCCTTCTAAACAATAGGCTAAAAAGACAGGTCTTTTTTGGTAATCAGTATTAAACAGTATGTTTCGCTTCACATCTATTAAAGCTTAACTATACATTCCTAATTTTCTGATATTATTCTATCTAAA
>DATCTA010000067.1:0-6412 GCA_036568165.1 Sulfurovum sp. | reverse complement strand
GATCGATCTGGGATCACCTGTACACACAATTTTGCCATCCATAAATACGTGTCCGACATCAGCTTCGATATAATTGAGTATATGGCCTGTATGGGTAATGATGATCGCAGAACGTTCACGCTGTTCTTTGGGTATTTCTCTTTGAAGGATCTTGTTGATGGCTTTAGAGATGACAGCAATATTCTCAATGTCAACACCTGACTCTGGTTCATCTATCAAAAGCAGATCAGGGTTCTGTGCATAGAGTTTTAGTATTTCAGCTCTTTTAAGCTCTCCACCTGAAAAACCGACATTAAGCTCTCTTTCGAGAAATTTTTCCATACTGAGGGCACGTATCTCATCTTCAAGATCTTCAGCACGGTTGATAGCATTTAGAAAGTTTTTGAGTGTCACACCTTTGATCTTTGGAGGGTGCTGAAAGGACATACCCACACCCAGATTTGCGATCTCATCTGTAGACATATTGAGGATATTATTTGATTTGATATCTATCTGTCCTTTGTTGATGTTATAGCCGGGGAGTTTTAAGATAGCATTAAGCAGTGTAGATTTTCCAGAACCATTCGGTCCAAAAATAATGTGTATTTGACCTTTTTTCACTTTAAGGTTCATACCTTTGATGATCTCTTTCATTTCTACAGAAACATGTAGATCTCTAATTTCCAATACAGGTATTTCCATTGACTCTCTTTTAAAGCTTATTATTGTTGATTATATCATACTATAATTCTACAAGAGACCTATGGCTACCTGTTTTTGATCTGATTACCTACTATTTTTTATGGATTGAAAGTTGTTCGAAACAAACTCCCAATTGATGAGCTCCCACCACTTCTTTAGATAGTCAACTCTGGCATTTCTATAATCTATATAATAAGCATGTTCCCAAACATCACAGGTTAATAGTGGCGTGTATCCAGATAAAAGTGGATTGCCTGCATTGGAATAGGGTTCAAGTATCAGATTACCAAATCGATCAACACTCAGCCATACCCATCCTGAACCAAACAGACCTGCTGCTGTATCTAAAAAGAACTCTTTGAATGCTTCAAAAGACCCGAACTCTTTTGTGATCAATTCCAATAGATCTTTTGAGGGAGAAGTGATCTTCTTGGTCATTCCTTTAAAATAAAAATCATGATTGTATACCTGTGCCGCATTATTAAAGATACCATTTTCAGATGTTTTAATTATCTCTTCCAGGCTCATATCTTCATACTTTGTATCTTTAATCAAGGTATTGAGTTTAGCGATATAACCAGCATGATGCTTTCCGTGATGATACTGTAATGTCTCTTTGGAGATATACGGTTCAAGTGCATTCTCATCAAACGGTAGGTCCATTAAAATATGTGTCATTTTATTTCCTTATAAAATTAGTATTGTCTATTATTAGATAAAGTGTGTGTAGTGTGCGTGTAGTTTTAAAGATGATTTTACTGTACATATAGATTATTTTGATGATTTACTATATAATGATTCACTACTAAATTTTATATGAAAGAGGGAATAGTACATGAAGAAAATGATCGTAGGCGGTTTTGCATCTCTTATCTTGAGTATGCCTTTACAGTTATCGGCTCAGTCTCTGTTGGAAAAGGTTGTCACAGATGTTGTTTTTGGTGTTTATGACCAACCACACTATTATGATAAAAGACCTTATTACTACTATAACAACAGATACTACTATGGTGGTGAATGGAGAAATGGTGCATATTTTTATGAAGGTAGAAGATTACACGGTGGACATTATTATGAAAGAGGATATTATGACCATCATAGAGCAGAGTATAATAAAAGATATAAAAAACCGAAGCATCCTAACTATAAAAACGGACACTATAAGCACATAGATAAAAACCATCATAAAAAACCAAAAAAGGTTAAATATTAGGGCCTGTAGACCTTCACGTTCTTGGCATCTTGAGCATCACGCAGATATTGTGCATGCAGCTGGCTCATGATACCTTTTTCACAATAGAGAAGATACTCCTTGTCTTTGGGCAGTTTCTTGAATTCAGTTTTCAGTTTGTGAAAAGGTATCTTGATGCTTTTACATGGCGTTTGTATACACTCATCTTCAGTACGTATGTCTATGACAACATATTTTTCATCATTTAGATCATTTACTACTTCAACGGGTGCCGCATTGGTTACATCATCTACGATCTCATCTACATAGATCTTTTGCGCATCTTCTACTGCTTTATCTAACACGCTATAGTCAAATCTGCTTGCTTCTTTTTCCATGCGCTTGAATGAACCGTGAGTGATCGGATTTTTAGAGATCACACCGCAATATTCAGGCATATTCTCTGCAAAACGCCTTGTGCCGATCTCACTGGCTATCTTGATGATCTCAGGTTTGTTCATGGTGGCAAGAGGACGTAATACAAGTTTACTGGTGACCTGGTCTATGAGTGCCAGGTTTCGTAGTGTTTGGCTTGATACCTGTGCCACACTTTCTCCTGTAAGAAGTGCATCTATTTCCATTTCATCAGCTATTTTTTCTGAAGCCATCAACATAAGACGTTTGAGTGTTACACCCATATATGATTCATGTGTTGAGCGGAATATCTCTTCTATCACAGCATCAAAAGGTATAGAGATAAAGGATACTCGATGTGATGCACCAAACTTCGACCATAGATAAAGTGCAACCTGTTTTACACCAATCTCATGGGCTATACCGCCTAGATTGAAAAAGATGAAATGGGTTTTTATCCCTCTCTTCATTGTTAGGTAGCTTGCTATCGTAGAGTCAAAACCGCCGGACATCAGTGAAAGTATATCTCCTTGTGTACCCAAAGGAAAACCGCTTAATCCGGCATGTTTCAAAGTAATGATATTAAGTTGCTTATTGATAAGTTCAAGACGTATGGTTACTTCAGGATTATGCAGATCGACACCTTTGGTGTCATTGTGTGCCAGCATATATCCGCCTACTGTCTGTTCGATCTGGAGCGAGTTAAAAGGGTGTTTCCCTGAACGTTTCACACGAACAACGAATGTTTTTCCTATGATCTCTTTTCCCATAGTATCATTGACTTTTTCTTTGATCTGATCAAGTGTTTCCATTCCGTCAAACTGCAGCGCTTCAAGCACCTGTTCTATGCCGGGAGTATCTAGCAGTGTTTGTCGTACTTCAGGAAGTACTTCTATGGGTGTAATGACCTCAATTTTGTCAGAGAACTTTTTAACGGTAATATCACTGCTGTGTCTGCTTAAAAGCCTCAATAAATTGTTATAAAGCTGTCCAACCATCTGTCTTTTCGCAGAGGAGCCCTTTACCATGATCTCTGGAAAAAGTTTTAAAATGAATTTTTGTGTTTTTACTGATGGAGTTTCCACGACAATACACCCTTATTTTTTATGGAGAGTATTATAGCACAAGAGCCCTAAATACGATAATTTAGTCTTCAAGTGGGAAGTGGAGTGAAACCGACTTGGATGCTTCAAAAAGTGCTTCTGAGGCAATAGCGATACTTCTGTTCGTATTGAGCAGTGAAACAACCTTTTTCTCATTTATACCTTTATGGGTTATCGCAAGGGATGCTTCTTTCATGATGCGTTTATTTTCTTCTTCTGACTTAGAAAACTTCTCAACACATTTCTCCATCGGTAATTCTTCTTCCATATGACTAACGAATATCATGAGGGCATAGAGAAGGTTTCTACGTATGGCATCATAAATATTGTGGATCTTCTCACTGCTGCTTTCAGAGAATTCATTCATGTCATTTTTGATATCTTTAAGCATCTTTGCTGCATAAACACTCTCACGTACGGATGATAAAAGAGTATCAAGGTTCTCCTTCTCTTCTTGTCTTAGTTCCTGTTGATTCAAGACTGAAACAAACTCCATGATCCTGATCTCTATATCCTTGATCGTATTATATGCGATCTTGTGATCAAACTCTATCTGACTCTGATTGCTTTCAATCGCCTCTTTCAAACCGAGTTTCCTTACAAATACATCATTCGGTTTGATATTCGAGACCAAAAGAGCATACTTCATCGTTTTGACAAAGAGATTATTGACTTCATTACGTAATGCAACAAGTGCTGTTTCAGAGAATTCTGGATCGACAAGGTGAATATATCGTGTTGGTGCAGGTTTGACATAAACGAAAAGTCGGTTTAAATTGTTGGCCATCACAGATATGAATGGTAGAAGCAGAATAACACCAAGGATATTGAAGATAGTATGAAAGAGCGCCAAGGCAGTTACCGGATCATTCTTTAGTGCTTGTATATCCATTAAAAACTCTGTCAGGAAAGGCAAGAGTATAAATGCTGCAATTGCCGTAAGAAAATTAAATATAAAGTGAGCCAAGGCAACACGCTTTTTATCCGGAATACCACCGATCGAACCAAGCATTGCAGTAACAGTTGTACCTATATTGGTACCAATGACCATAGCAGCTGCTTGTTCAAAATTGAGGATGTTCACATATAAAGCACTCAAAATGATAGCTGTAGCAGCTGAACTTGACTGAATGATCGCTGTAATTAAAAATCCGATACCTACAAAAGTAATCAAAGGGAAATTTGAAAATTTGGAAAGATCGATAGTAGTTGTAAGGGATTCTATGGATGTTTTCATAAACTCAAGTCCAAGAAACAATAGACCAAAGCCGATCAAAACTTTGGCTACCATGATCACTTTCTTATACGGTTCAGCGAACATGAGAAGTAGTCCACCCGCACCTATCATAGGTAGTGCAAATGCTTCGATCTTTACTTTAAAACCAAGTGTGGCAACGATCCATGAAGTCACTGTTGTACCTACATTCGCACCAAAAATAACAGCGATCCCGGAATGTAGTGTGATCAGAGATGCACTCACAAAAGAGAGTGTCATTAGTGTCACCACAGAAGAACTTTGAAGCAGTGCAGTAGCAATAGTCCCGCTCAAGAGAGATTTAAAAGTGTTGGATGTCGAATTTTTCACCCAGCTTTTAAAACGAATACCCGCAGATTCTTTAAGTGCGATCTCCATATATAACATGCCAAACAAGAACATTCCTAAACCAGAAAGTGCTTCAATTATCTGCGCTGTCATATATCTCACTTTTTTAAAAATATTATATCATGTATATAATTATTAAACAGAAAGGCGACACAATTTTTCAGTATTTACAAACATTACTTATCCTATACTTTAAATTATGCAGATTCAAAGGAGTGAAATATGGATAAAAAGAAGATAGAGCACAGTAAACCGCTTGTAGATCTCTTGCATGGAGAAACTACGGAAGGCATGAGCAGAAGAACAGCACTCAAAATGATGGGTGTTGGGGGTGCAGCCACATTTATGGGATTACCGCCGTCTTCTGAAGCTGCAGTAGCCCACGCAGGAACACTCAAGAGTGACAAAAAAGCCAAGATACTGGTCGTGGGTGCCGGTGCCGGTGGTCTTATGGCACTCTCACGACTTAGACGCGCTCTGCCAAATGCAGACATAACAGTTATCTCTCCAAATGAAATACATCTTTATCAGCCCGGACAAGTATTTATGGCTGCGGGTCTTTATACAATTGATGATATCAAAAAGGATAACAAAGAGTTCATTCCTGAAGGTGTTAATTGGATCAAAGATGAAGTAGCTGCTTTTGATCCGGATAATAATAAAGTAACAACGCGTGCCGGCGAAGAGGTACCGTATGACTATATGGTCGTAGCAACGGGTATGGAGTACCGTTATGAGTGGATCAAAGGACTGACTAAAGAGGATATCGGGACAAATGGCATATCCAGTGTTTATTTGAGTGATCTGGAGAAAGGTACTGCCGATGGCGGAAGTATCACATGGGACTGGTTCAATGCTTTGAAGGATGCAGCGGCTTCAGGCAACAAGCCTACTGTTATCTATACAAGTCCAAAAGGTGCTATCAAATGTGGGGGAGCACCGCAAAAGATCCTTTATCTCAGTGCTGACTATTTGAAAAATGATGATTTGAGCGCGAATTATATTTATGCTACTAACTCTTCAAAACTCTTCAAGCATCCTGAATTTGATGCATCACTTCATGAAGTACAAAAGCAATATGACACTATTACGAATAAATTCAGACATGATCTGGTTGCCATAGACGTCAAAAATAAAGTAGCAACTTTTGAAGAGACATATGAAGTAAAAGGTGAATATGACGAAGATCTTGAAGAGTATGATGTAAGTGAAGAGACTAGAATGGTAGATATCCCTTATGACTTTATACATATCGTACCGCAAATGGCACCATCAAAAGCATTGCTTGATTCTCCTTTGGGTTGGAAAAAAGGTACAGCAAAAGGCTGGTTGGAAGTAGATCAGTATACACTTCAGCACAGAAGATATGAGAATGTATTTGGCATTGGTGATGTTTGTGGTATTCCGCTTTGCAGAACAGGTGGCTCGGCAAGACACCAG
>DATCTA010000066.1:0-18802 GCA_036568165.1 Sulfurovum sp. | reverse complement strand
ATGTTTGGATAGGTTCTTAAATATTCTCTCTTTTATAAACCCATCATATTATTATGTTAAAATATGCCAAATAATTTAAAGGCAACGGATGTCCCAATATCTATTGGAAGCAGAAAATATCTCACACAGTTTTGATACACTTTTATTTCATGATGTAAATTTCACTTTAAAACCTTCACAGAGTGCAGCGATCATCGGTCGAAGCGGTTGCGGAAAATCAACACTATTACATATCTTCTCTACCTTCATCAAACCCGATAAAGGGAAAGTGACCCTTTTAGGAAAAGATCTTTACGCTCTTGATGACAAGACTATTGAGTCTCTGCGTCGGTATGATATAGGTATCATCTTTCAATTTCATTATCTCTTCAAGGGTATGACGGCACTGGAAAATATCGAAGTTGCGAGTATGCTCAGTGCAGAGAAGATTGATGAAAAGCTACTTGAAAAGTTAGAGATAAAAGAGCTTATGAAACAGAAGATAGGTGAACTCTCAGGCGGACAGCAGCAACGTGTTTCCATAGCCAGGGTTTTGAGTAAGAACCCGCGTATCATTTTTGCAGATGAGCCTACCGGAAATTTAGATAAAGAGACTGCTGAACTGGTCATGGATGTCCTTTTGGACTATACAAAAGAGACGGGTGCAGGACTTTTGCTGGTAACACACGATGAGAGTATGGAAGCACGTTGCGATGTCACCTACAAGATAGAAGACAGAATACTGAAGGAGAAGGTATGAAAATAGAACTCATGGATATACTCACTACGACCTCCTTGCTCATACTGGCCATTTTTGGAGCTTTAGTGATCACAAAAACGATCTCTAAATATCTTCCTAAAGAGGAAGAAAAAGAGGATGAAGGAAAAGAGTAGCGTAAACTGCTACTTCGCCTGAGCGATCAATACACCTTCAAGCAACTTATCTATATCTCCATCAAGGATCGCTTCTACATTGGTAAAGGCCTGGTTGGATCTGGTGTCTTTGACCTGCTGGTAAGGCTGCATGACATAAGAGCGTATCTGATGTCCCCATCCTATTTCTGACTTTTCCACACCATCTAGCTCTGCTTGTTTCTTGGCCATCTCGTATTCGTATAGACGAGATTTGAGCATCTTCATTGCAGAAGCCCTATTCTTATGCTGACTCCTGTCATTTTGACACTGTACGATGATATTTGTGGGTATATGCGTAATACGGATAGCCGACTCTGTCTTGTTTACATGCTGTCCTCCCGCACCTGAAGCACGATAGGTATCCACACGAAGGTCCTTGTCTTCAATGACAATGTCTATATCATCATCGATTTCAGGTGAGACCATGACTGAAGTGAATGAAGTATGACGTTTGGCATTGGAGTCAAACGGAGAGATACGCACCAGTCGGTGAATACCATTTTCCACTTTGAGATATCCATAGGCATTTTCGCCTTTGATGATGAAAGAGACATCCTTGATACCCGCTTCTTCACCTGCCTGATAGTCCAGCATTTCCACTTTGAAATCATGTCTTTCTGCCCAACGCAGATACATACGGTAGAGTATGCTTGCCCAGTCCTGTGATTCCGTTCCGCCCGCTCCAGGGTGTATGGTGACAATCGCATTGGCCCCGTCATGTTTACCATTGAGCATCATTTGTACCTCAAGGGCATTGGTGCTCTCCTGCAAGTTCTTTGCATCCTCATAGAGCATCTCTAAGGTCTCTTCATCATTCTCTGCTTTGGAGAGTTCAAAGTATTCTTTGGCATCATTGAGGGCATCATAGGCATTGTTGTAGGTTTCCAGGATACGCTCTGTTTTTGTTTTTTCCTGAGAGATCTTTCCGGCATTTGCACTGTCGTTCCAAAAAGCAGGGTCCTCTTGCATCTCTTTTATCTCTTGAAGTCTAGAGCGCAACTTATCTGGTTTTACAATATTTTTAATATTGTCCATTTTGACAGTAAGTGATTTAAGTAATTCGCCGTATTCGTATGCATCCATTCTAAAAACCTAGTGTAATTTTGATATGATTCTATCAAAATATAGTGAAATATGAGGTTAGTGATGGTTATCGTTCGGACAATAGAGGAATTGCAAAAAGCAAAAAAAACATTATCTGGTTCTATAGGTTTTGTACCTACAATGGGTGCATTGCACAAAGGACATCTTTCGCTTATACAGAAGGCAAAAGAAGAAAATGACCATCTCATCGTCTCCATCTTTGTAAATCCTACACAATTTTTGGAAGGGGAAGACCTGGACGCCTATCCGCGTAAAGAAGAAGCCGACACAAAGATATGTAAAATCGCAGGTGTCGATATACTTTTCATGCCCACGATAGATGCAATGTATGAAAATGATGAACTCTCCATAGGTGCACCAGCAGTGCGCGGATATATCTTGGAAGGAGAAAAACGTCCCGGACATTTTGACGGTATGCTTCAGGTAGTGATGAAACTCCTAAATCTCAGCGGTGCTACCAATGCCTATTTTGGGAAAAAAGATGCGCAGCAGTTAGCGCTTATCAGACAGATGGTCAAGAACTATTTTATGGATGTGAATATCGTTCCATGCGATATCATCCGTGATGACAATGGTCTGGCACTCAGCAGCCGCAATGTCTATTTGAGTGACGAAGAGAAAAGAAAGGCTCTTTGTCTTGTCAACTCACTGAAACGTGCCAGTTATATGGTCATTTCGGGCGAACGCGATGTCGAAGTGATAAAAAAAGCGATGCTAGAGGTACTTAAAGAGGCAGATAGTGTAGAGTATGTTGCTATTGTTGACAGGGAATTCAATGCACTTGAAAGTATTGAGATAGGAAATACGATCATTTTGGTCGCCGCGTGGGTAGGGAAACCAAGACTGATCGATAACCTTTGGATCTAAAATAGATCCGCAACAGGATCATTCGATGATTTAACCTTTGCAGGCGGTGTGCTTAACGGTTTTGGTTGTGGTCTTTGTATCGGTGCCGGTCTCGCGGTAGGCGGTTTTTCAATTCTAAGCGGTTTGGCCACAGGTGGTTTTTCCATTTTAAAAAGTTCTTTGACCGTAGATGATGGTTTTTTCACCGGTTTTACGGTCACGTTCTCTTTCTGCTTTGTCTGTTCAACCTCTGGTTCTTCTATCACCGCAGGTGGTGATTTCGGTTCTAGTTTTATTTCAGGGCTGACTACCTCTACACCGCCTTCAGGTTTAAGATAATCCAACTCCACAAGCGTATCTACGATCCTTCTGAAAGTAGGTACAGCCGATTGTGATGCAAAATATTTTAAGTATTTTTTAGCACGGATGACCAAGACACCGATCGTATATTTATGCCCCTCGTTATCATTTGCAAACCCATAAAAACTGCTGTGGTACTCTCTCACATAACGTCCATTTTTTGCAATATGCGCAGTTCCTGTTTTACCGCCGATATCAAGCCCGGGATACTGTGCTGCCACACCTGTACCACGCTTCACAACTTCATTGAGTATATCATGGATCTGATTGGCAGCTTCTTTACTGATAGCCTGGCTATCCCCGATCTTCGGCGGCAGTGTATAGCGTTTTCCCTGTGCATCCTGCAGATAGTCCACCAAACGCGGAGTGACTGCCAAGCCGTCATTGTTGAAAGCGGAATAGGCTTTTAGTAATTGGGCATGGGTAACCATCATCCCGTAGCCAAATGAAGAGTTTGCCCTGTGCATTTTATGATCGAGAAGTCTGACCGGTTTAAGAAAGCCCGGAAGATCACGGGAGAGGTCGATCCCTGTTTTTTGCGCAAGACCAAATTTGAGCAGACCTTCCCTGAACTCTCTACCGGTTAGTTTCCAAGCGATCTGTGATGTACCGATATTTGAAGAGTGTACAATGATATCTGTCACTTGAAGCGCGTCAAAATAGTCATCATCACTTACTCTTTGACCACCGGTAATATCAAATTTTTTATATCCTGTGTTAAACCATGTATCAGGTGTGATCCTTTTTTTATCCAGGGCAATGGCAATAGTAAGCGGTTTGAGTACAGAACCTGCTTCATAAGGGTATTCAGTAGATTTTGCAACAAGGGCAGCGATATCTTTTTGCTGTATGTTCGATGGGTCATAGCGAAGTGAACTTGCCAGACTCAACACCTTTCCTGTTTTGCTCTCCATGACACCGGCGATGATCTCATCAGCATCAATGCTCTCTCTCATCTGGTCTAACATCATTTCAACACGTCTTTGCAGAGCAAGAGGTATATTCAGATGAAGATCGAGCCCATCTACACGTTGCATCTTGATACTGTTCTTATCATGAATGACCGTACCTACGACGTCACGTTTTCCTCTGAAGTAGCCATTTTTTTTAGAAGTGATATGTTTTTCATAAGATCGTTCAAGACCTTTTTTACCTTCGGGACGTGTGTAGCGCCCATCACTTTTATCACCTACATATCCCAGGATAGGACTAAATACATCCTTGAGAGGGAAACGTCTACTTTCACCGTTTTCGATGATATCCAGCCCAAATACCACTTCGATACCGTTTCGTGTCTTTATGGAACGAAAAACATCTAACTTCCTCAGTTTATAGGAAAGTGCTTTAAGCTGCATGGCCGAACGGGAATCAATACTATTGGAGAGGGTGATATTCCCTTTGATCTCCTGGCCTTTTCTATTTTTGAATTTTTTAAGTATATTTGCCTCAGGGATACCGCTATAGATGCTGAAAAGTTTTACAAAGAGGGCTTTCTTCTCAGGTACGATACTGGCACCGCGTATGACAGCCTGGTAGGTTTTTTGTGAACTGCTGAGCGTGTAGCCATCTTGTGAAATGATCGAACCACGGAATGAACGGTCATGTATAGTGGTGTTATCGCTTGGAATTCGTCTGTCTGATGAGATGGTTTTGAGCACGGAAAATAAAAAAACAACCATCAAAAACACCAGGAGTAAAAAAAGAGCAGAGATTTTGTTTTTTCTTTGGTGTATTGCTTTATTTTGTATTGCTTTATTCATTTTTCCCTCGTATTAGAGTGTAATTTTATCAAAGTTATCTGTTAAATCTGATAAAATACCATTATTAATGAAAGAGAATGTTATATGATTGATAAACCCCTTTTAGCAGCTGCAATGGTCCTTTTGACACTTTCATTAGTGATGAGCTATTCTCTCTCCGTATATACTGTCGTACACTTTGATTATATGGATTTTCACTTTTTTATACGTCAGATAATGGCTGTTTTTATAGGCTTTCTCACGATGGTTATTTTGAGTAAATTGAATCCGGACAAATGGTTCTCAAGAGTAGGAATGACATTGTTTGTGGTCTTTTTTATAATGATGATAGTGATGCAGTTTTTGCCTTCTTCTTTGGTGAATGCTGTCGGGGGTGCTAAACGGTGGATCCGTCTCGGACCGATGTCCATAGCGCCGGTCGAGTTCTTTAAAGTAGGATTTGTCTTTTTTTTGGCTTGGAGCTTTTCACGTAAACTGCTTGACAAAACCAATATGGGTTTTTGGGAAGAAGTGCGTGCCTTCACACCTTACTTATTTGTTTTTCTTGTGGCGGTTGTGATCATTGCAGTCTTTCAAAAAGACCTGGGGCAGGTAGTGGTGCTGGGTGCAACATTGTCGATTCTTTTCTTGTTTATCGGAAGTTCATGGAAATTTTTCCTTACGCTTATGACCGGAGGACTTACTGCATTTGCTGGGCTTATCGTTTTTGCTCCTCACCGTATGGCAAGGATCAAAAGCTGGTGGGGTACTGTACAGGATAACATCCTCTCAGTTCTTCCTTTTGAATCAGTACAAAATCTGCGTATAGAAGCCGGTAAAGAGCCTTATCAGATATCTAACTCGCTCAATGCCATTCATAACGGCGGTATATGGGGAGAAGGACTGGGTAACGGACAGTTCAAATTGGGTTATCTCAGTGAGGTGCATACGGACTTTATCTTGGCCGGTATTACTGAAGAGTTGGGATTTGTTGGGCTGGCACTGGTGACATTTACGATACTGTTCATTGTATTTCGTATCTTCAAGATCGCTTCGAAAGTGAAAAGTCCTATGTATTATCTTTTCTCCATAGGTGTAGGGCTTCTGATCGCCTTGGCGTTTATCGTGAACTCCTATGGTATTTCGGGTATCACGCCTATTAAGGGTATAGCCGTACCGTTCCTGAGTTACGGAGGATCGCATATCTGGGCATCCTGTATTGGTGTTGGTATGGTATTGATGATATCTAAAAAAGTTCCTAGAGACTCCAAAGGGAGAATGCGATGAGTATCGTGATGACAGGTGGAGGAACAGGTGGACATTTGGCTATCATCAAAGCTGTAAAAGAGCATTTAAAAGAGAAAGAACTCATCTATATAGGTTCGACCAAAGGACAGGACCAACAGTGGTTTGGTCAGGATGATGATTTTTCGCATAGATATTTTTTCGAAACACGCGGTGTAGTCAATCAGGGTACGTTAGGCAAGATAAAGTCTCTTCTCATGATGCTCAAAGCGACATTCAAAGCCATCAAACTTTTAAAGAAGCATAATGCCAAAGTGGTATTTTCTGTGGGAGGTTTCTCTGCTGCAGCCACTGCATTTGCTGCAAAGATACTGCGTATCCCGCTTGTGATACATGAACAAAATGCTGCACTTGGTTCACTCAACAAGATCCTCAAGCCTTATGCTGCAGCATTCATCTCTTCCTATCTGGAAGAGAGCCCGATCAAAGCTTATCCGATCAAACAGGTCTTCTTTGACAATGCCCGTATACGCGATAAAGTACATACGATTATCTTTCTTGGTGGATCCCAAGGGGCAAAGGCCATCAACACG
This sequence comes from Sulfurovum sp., assembly GCA_036568165.1. GTDB lineage: Bacteria > Campylobacterota > Campylobacteria > Campylobacterales > Sulfurovaceae > Sulfurovum. The sequence continues at coordinate 12,021 of DATCTA010000066.1, read as the reverse complement.
CTTGCTTTGCAGATAGCCCCTCAGCTTAAGCAAAGAGGCATCAAGATCATCCATCAGGCTGGTCAAAACAACATTGATGAGGTACGAAAAGCCTATGATGAACTGGGCATAGAAGCTGAAGTCTTTGGTTTTACACAGAGACTTGCAGACCATATGAAAGAATCAGATCTTGCCATCGCGCGCTCAGGTGCCTCGACACTGTGGGAGCTTTCTGCTACAGCGCTGCCTACACTCTACATTCCTTACCCACATGCTGCAAGTGACCATCAATTTTACAATGCACAGTTTTTGGTAGAGAAAGATCTTGCATGGATCATGAGAGAAAATGAGATAGATACCCAGAAAGTCTTGTCATTGCTGGATGAAAATATGGCAGATAAAAGCAAAGGTCTCATAGAGATCGTTGAAAAGAACGGAAGCGAAAAGATCGCAGAACTTTTAACACAAATCTAACACGATTATGGAATATAATTCTTTTGAATTTTAAAGAAAAAGGGTTTATAGTGAAAAAGTTTACGGGTCTGTTGGTTGTAGGCGTATCTGCATTAGTATTGAGTGGTTGCGGTGGGGGAAGCAGCAGTTATAATGATGGATTGACAACCTTGTTTTTAGTGGATGAATATGATAATTCATATGGGGGTATTCCTTATATTTGTGATTCTATGAGTACATGGAGTCAAACTGCACCAAATGGAGAGTTTTCATTTTATCCTGGAGAGAATTGCGAATTTGATTTTACAGGATATAATGGTCTATATGGCGATGAGTTTGATGATATCATACGAATAGTTGATTATACATATGATGGTAAAGGCGATATACCATATGAATGTGAATTGTTTGGTGTCGGTACTACATATAGTGATGGTAGTTTTGACTATGATTATGATGATGCCTGCGTTTTTTACCTCTAGGATGTAATTATTCTGATACTATCTCTCCTGCTTGAGGGCGATAGTATCGTTAAACTTTCCTCTTTACCTACCAATAACCACAATTTAGATAAAATATCACTAATTTTTATAACACAATTTTTAGGATCAATTTATCATGGATATCAGAAAAGAATTTCTAGAGTTTTTTGAAAGTAAAGGGCATGAGCTTATACCTAGTTCACCGCTTGTACCGGAAGACCCTACACTTATGTTCACCAATGCAGGTATGGTACAGTTCAAGAACATTTTTACAGGCGAAGCTCCGATCCCTGCCACTCCTCGTGCCACCTCTTCACAAACATGTTTAAGAGCGGGAGGAAAGCACAATGATCTTGATAATGTCGGGTACACTGCACGCCACCATACCCTTTTTGAAATGTTGGGAAATTTCTCTTTTGCGGATTATTTTAAAGAAGAAGCCATTGCCTATGCCTGGGAATTCGTTACGGGTGAAAAGTATCTGAATCTACCAATTGAGAAAATTTGGGTGACGGTCCATGAGAATGACGATGAGGCTGAAGAGCTGTGGAAAAAACATATTGCTGCAGATCGCATTATGCGCTTTGGGGACAAAGACAATTTCTGGCAGATGGGTGATACAGGTCCATGCGGTCCATGTTCTGAGATCTTCTATGACCAGGGAGAAGAGCACTTCAATTCTCCGGAAGATAAAATGGGTGGAGACGGTGACAGATTTTTAGAGATCTGGAACCTGGTATTCATGCAGTATTACCGTGATGAGACAGGCACACTCACGCCGCTTCCAAAACCAAGTATCGATACGGGTATGGGGCTTGAGAGAGTGGTTGCCATCAAAGAAGGTAAGTTCAACAACTACCACTCGTCACTCTTCATGCCGTTTCTTGACAAGATCGGTGAACTGGTAGGTACACCGTATGATTATAATGCTGCAAACTCTGCTTCGTATCGTGTGATCGCGGATCACCTGCGTTCTTGTTCGTTCCTGCTTGCACAAGGTGTGAACTTCGACAAAGAGGGACGCGGATATGTACTTCGCCGTATCATGCGCCGTGCCATCCGTCACGGGTATCTGCTTGGACTGCGTGAACCGTTCATGTATAAACTGGTCGATACACTCGTAGCTGTGATGGGCGAGCAGTATGATTATCTTGTAAGCAGAGCGGAAGCGATCAAAACATCCATGAAGATGGAAGAGGAGCGTTTCTTCGATACTATCGAAGCGGGGATAAAACTTTTCAATGAAGAGTTGGACAATACATCTGATGTCTTTAACGGTGAGGTGGCATTTAAACTCTACGATACCTATGGATTCCCGCTTGACCTTACTGAAGATATGCTTCGTGAGAAAAAGATCAAGCTTGATATCGATGCTTTTGATGCAAAAATGGAAGCACAGAAAGCCCAATCCAAAGCAAACTGGAAAGGTACGGGTGATGCAGCGGAGACAGGTGATTTCAAAGCACTTAAAGAGAAGTTTGATATCAATGAATTTGTAGGATATACCACGAACACTGTAGAGACAAAAGTACTTGCATTGTTAGATGAGGACTTTAATGAAGTGCAGAGCATTGATGGCAAAGGGTGGGTACTTCTTGAAAAGACACCATTCTATGCCGAGTCGGGTGGACAGACAGGTGACTCCGGGACGATCAACGAAAATGTAAAAGTGCTTGATACAAGAAAGTTCCTCGAGATGAACCTCTCTGAAGTAAAAGGTAAACTGAGTGTCGGTGATGCGGTAAAAGCAGTGGTTGATAACAGCCGTTTCGAGATTGAAAAGCATCACTCTGCAACGCACTTGCTGCATGCGGCACTGAGAGATATATTGGGAGACCACATTGCTCAGGCAGGTTCACTCAATGATGATAAAAGATTGCGTTTTGACTTTTCGCATCCTCAGGCAATGACAGCTGAAGAGATAGCCAAAGTCGAAGATTGGGTAAATGATAAAGTTTCAAGAGCCATTGCAAGAAAAACTGAGATCATGTCTGCAGATGCAGCAAAGAACTCTGGTGCCATAGCCCTTTTTGGTGAGAAGTACGGTGATGAGGTACGTGTGGTAAGTTTTGAAGGAGACTCTGTAGAGCTTTGCGGTGGTACACATGTAGATAACACTTCTCAGATAGGTCTTTTCATGATCACCAAAGAGAGCGGCGTAAGTGCGGGTGTAAGACGTATCGAAGCGGTCTGTGGAAATGCTGCAAGAGAAGCGGTAAATACACTCAGAAACGAGCTCAATGAGATCAAAGCTGAACTCAAGAACCAAAATCCTATAGCAGGTATCAACAAACTCAAAGAACAGGTAAAAACACTTAAAGGCGAATTGGCTTCTGCATTGAGCAGCTCACAAAAAGAGTTGGATGCTGTTGAGGTCAATGGTGTGAATGTTATCGTTGAAGAGGTACAGAACGGCGATATCAAAACGATGATCGATGAACTGAAGAACAAATATGAAAATATCGCTGTGATGCTTTTCATGAAAAAAGATGACAAAGTATTGTTGGCAGCAGGTTCTAAAAATACACCGATCAAAGCAGGGGATTGGATCAAGTCGATCGCACCGATCGTTGGCGGCGGTGGTGGCGGACGTCCTGATTTCGCACAGGCTGGCGGGAAAGATCCAAGCAAGATCACCACTGCAATGGAAGAAGCAAAAGTCTATTTGAGTGAAATATTAGAAGGTGGAAACTAATATGGCAGAACTTTTTAGCAACTACGGACACTTGATCGTATTTTTACATGTGCTCTCTGCTTTTATCTGGGTAGGTGGAATGATAGTGATCCGTTTGGCTGTGCATCCTGTCATTCAGCAAGGCGGTGTGACAGCTGCACAAATGTTGCAAAATGATGTTATGGATTCTATGTTGAAGCCTCAACAGAGACTGGGTATCACTTTACAGATCACGGGTAAACTGTTCAATATTGTTATGCCTGTCATTATGATCTTGTTTGCCACAGGTCTGATCATGGCTCTGGCTACAGGTGGACATCAGGGTGAACTAAAGTCACTGTTCCTTTCAAAAGAGATCATTTGGACGGTGATGGCACTCAATTACACTTACATGTACAGCAAACGTGCCAAAGCATGGAAACTGTTTATGAATGGTGAGCTTGCACTTGCAAAAGCACAGATGCGTTTTATTCCTAACTTACTCTTACCGCTCAACATTGTTTTGGGAATCATAGCATTATGGTTAGGTGTTTCACTTAGAGGACTATAATGATCTATCTCTGTTCATCGTCTGAAAGCAGGGCATTGCTCCTTGAAAAATTTGGGATCGAATTTGTTCAAAGAGCTGTGGAATACGATGAAGAACAGATCACTACTCCTATAGCAAAAAACTTTGTCTATATGGCGACTAAAGGGAAGATGGATGCTGCTGTCAAAACTTTTGGACTCGATATTCCTCTGCTGTGTGCAGATACGGTCATTGCAGCTTCGGACGGAACAATTCTGAGAAAAGCCAAGAACATTGATGATGCAAGACGCATCCTTAAGATACAGAGCGGTTCAACTATCTCGATCATCTCTGCTGCCCATTACAGATCAAAGAGACTCTCTTTTTCAGATATCTCGGCAACACACTATCATTTCTCAGCGTTTGAAGAGGCGGACCTTGAGAGATATCTTGAGAGTGGATTGTGGGAAGGTAAAGCAGGCGGATGTATGGTCGAAGGATTTTGTAAAAAATATATCAAGTCTGTTGATGGATATGAAAGTACGGCAATGGGACTGCAGGTAGAAACACTGTTACCATGGATAAAGATAGGAAAATAATATGTATGAAAATGAACTTGAAGCCCTGAAGAAAGCGGGACGTTTTAGAGAACGTAAACTTTTTGATGACAGACTGGACGATCTTGCTTCGAACGATTATCTGGGGTTGTCACTCAACAAAAAACAGTTCAAAAAAGCGGTAAAACTTGTCAATGAGTATGAGACTGTAAGTTCCAAAGCCAGTATGCTGGTCAATGGTTATCATCCGATACACAGAATTTTTGAGATGACCATGGCAGAGTATAACGGTTTTGAAGAGGGACTTGTAGTAGGTTCTGGTTTTTTAGCCAATATGTCTCTTATAGAAGCATTGGTACGCAAGGGAGATATGCTCTTTATGGATGAAGAGTACCATGCTTCAGGTGTGATGGCTGCTCAGCTTTTGGGTGACAGGGTTGTGACATTTAATCATAATGATGTAGAAGACTTAAGAGAGAAGCTTAAAGCACATCCTGCTAAAAGACAGATCATTGCAGTTGAAGGTGTCTACTCGATGAGCGGGGATCTTTGTAAAAAAGAGATCTTTGATATTGCCGATGAACTCAAGGCTATCCTTATTGTCGATGAAGCACACAGTGCGGGTGTTCTGGGGTTAAAGTTGCTGGGTATATTTGAGTATTATGGCATCAGGATCAATGAAAGACATATCAAGATGGGAACATTGGGAAAGGCCTATGGTTCTTACGGCGCTTATATTTTGGCATCGAAAAATGTGATCAGTTTCCTGGTTAATCGTGCAAAACCTATTATCTATTCAACGGCTCCATCTGTATTTGATACAGCATTGGCACTGGTCAATGTAAAGCATATACGTAAAAAGGCAGAGAGTTATTCGCAAAAGATATTGGAACGGCAGATAGCAGTAAGAAAACAGCTGGGTATCAACTGTCAAAGCCTTATCGTACCTATAGAGATGCCAAGCAATGAGCATGCTCTTTTCGTTCAAAAAGGATTGATGTCACAGGGGTATCTTGTTGGAGCGATACGTCAGCCTACGGTAAAAAAACCGATCATAAGGGTGATACTGAATGTAAGTATCCCTGTAAAGAAGATCAGGCATGCGTTAGCACTCATTAGCCATAACACGGTACAATAAACATTACAATAAAAAAATGTATATATTTATCATAAAGGTTCTTCGTGTTCAATAGTTTAGTAAAGGGTTCCATTATCTTGGCAATGCTGTTTGGTGTAGCCTTGACTGCTGCATTCATCTATGCGTATGAAGAGATATCTTTGGATGCAGATAAACTCATAAATTATAAACCAGAGACCTCTTCTATCATTTACGACAGAAATGGTGAGAAACTGGCCTATGTCTTTAAAGAACAGCATCGCCTCTATGCAACCTATGATGAGATACCGGGATTCCTTGTCGAAGGGCTTGTCGCAATGGAAGATACGAAGTTCTTTGAGCATAATGGGGTGAACCCCGATGCTATATTAAGAGCGATCATCAAGGATATACAAGCGGGTGCCTTTGTGGAAGGGGGTAGTACATTAACCCAGCAGCTTATCAAGAACAAACTCCTTTCCAATGAAAAAAAACTTGCACGTAAGATCAAAGAAGCGATACTGGCACTCAAGATAGAGCATGAGCTAAGTAAAGAGGATATCATTGAACGTTATCTTAATGAGATCTCCTATGGAAATAACTATTTTGGTGTCAAAACAGCTGCAAACGGATATTTTCATAAGGAGCTGAGTGAATTAACTCTAAAGGAAGCTGCGATCCTGGTAGGTTTGCCGAATGCCCCAAGTTATTATAATCCTTTGAAACACTACAAACGTGCACTTGACCGTGCCAATAATGTACTCTACCGAATGAAAAGCATAGGCTGGATCTCACAGGATGATTATCTAAAGGCGGTAAAAGAGTCTCCGGTGGTACATAAAACCACGTTGACACAGAATATCGCACCTGGCATCGTTGATGAAGTACTGAGACGCTTCAAAGGAAAACTCGGCGACATCCGAACAGGCGGATACAAGATCTATACAACTGTAGATATGAAACAGCAGGCCATAGCAAGAGAAGCGGTTGATTTTGCGTACAACAAAGCACTTAAAAAATATAAAGAGAAAGCGAAAACCTCCACTTTAAATATGGCATTTGTTGCTGTAGAGAGTAAAACAGGTGATATTTTGGCGATGATCGGCGGGGCAGATTATGAAAAGTCAGAATACAACCGAGTGACACAGTCCAAACGCCAACCAGGGTCTGCATTTAAGCCTTTTATCTACCAGACCGCATTAGATATGGGGTACAACCCTGCAACCCCTTTAACAGATCTGGCAAGGACTTTCCAGTACTACTATAAAGGCAAACCAAAGATCTGGGCTCCAAAAAACTATGAACGAGATTTTAAAGGTTTCATCCCGCTTAGAGAAGCACTGGTACATTCACGCAACCTGGCAACGATCAACCTGGTATCAGATCTGGGTGTAAGCACGATACGTAAAAGACTGGCCTTTTTGGATGTACCGCACATACCTAGAGATATGTCCATCGCACTGGGTAACCTTGGGTTAAGTCCGTTAAAAATGGCACAGATATTTTCGGTGTTTGCAAATGAAGGACATATGATCGAGCCAAGGCTGGTAAGCAAGATCATCTCTAAAGAGGGTGCGGTGATTTATGAAACACGTCCTAAAGAGATAGAAAATTTTACGACACCTGAACAGGCATATCTGATGACAGATGTTTTAAAAGATGTGATCCAAAGAGGTACAGGAAAAAATGCACGTGTGGATGGGATAGAGCTTGCCGGAAAGACAGGAACGACCAACAATAATATAGATGCATGGTTCTGCGGATACTCCCCGACGATCGAAACGATCGTGTGGTTTGGAAGGGATGACAATACGCGTATAGGAAATGGAGCAACGGGGGGTGCATTGGCTGCACCGGCATTTTCCTATTATTATAAAAAGTTGCTGGAAGTCTATCCTAAGACAAAGCGGACGTTTGATATTCCTGAGGGTGTATATCGCGGTCAGTATGAAGGTAAAGGAGAGATCTATACAGCACAGTCTCCATTACCAGACAGTAATAAAAAGCCTACACAGATGTATGAGGAAGATGATCCGCTCTTAGTAGAAGAGATGGAGATCATAGAAGACCATGATCCTGATGAAGGTGAGATAGGGTATGCACCTACGATCAATATCGATGAGCAGCCTGAGTATGAAAGCGGATATAACAGTGACAGTAGCAGTGAAGAAGATGATGATCCGCTCCATCCTAAAAGAAAGGTACCTTTGACCCCTGTTTCCAACGATAGCGGGACCATGTTCTAGGATGCAAAAAGAGATCATCTTTGTTGTAGACCCTATGTGCTCATGGTGTTGGGGATTTGCTCCTGTCATTGAGGCACTAATGAAAACACAATCACAGGATTATCAGTTTTCATTGGTAGTAGGCGGCTTACGCACCAAGGGTGAGATGCCTTGGAATGAGACCTCAAAAAATTACCTTAAAGAGCACTGGCAACAGGTATCACAAAGAACAGGACAAGCGTTTTCAGATAGCTTGTTTGAAAAAGAGCAGTTTGGGTATGATACCTATCCTTCATGTAAAGCTGTGGTCACGGTACGTGAACTTTTTGGCATGCAGAATGCCTTTTCATATCTGCATACTATACAAGAAGCCTTTTATACCAAAGCCCAAGATATCACAAGTGAAGATGTCCTAACAGATTTAGTGAAAGATTTGGGATTGGACAGTATATTGTTCAAAAATTTTTTTGAGAGTGAAAGAGCACAGCTTTTAATGGAACATGATTTTGCCAAAGCACGCTCTATGGGAGCCAATGCTTTTCCTTCTGTGGTCGTCATAGACGAGGAGGGGCATATGGTATCTCAAAAAGGATACAGAAGTCTGCTTGAAATGCAAAAGCTACTGAAGTAGTGTTTAAATAAACAAGAACGGAGAAACATAATGCATAGTTTTGCACCGGGGATCATACTTATCACTATCTTGGGACTTGTTGTCCTTTCAGACGCACTGGCCAATAAATTTAAAATACCTTCAGTTTTTTTACTATTGATCGGTTCTTATACGGTTTATACATATGTGCCTGTGGCAGTGCCTATAGACCTGCCTCACTATTTTGATACGATCATACTCTTTTGTATACCTCTTATCTTCATGGGAGATGCGTTGCATCTGCATTTTAGTGACATTAAAAAACATGGATGGAGCATTTTCTATCTGGCAGTGATCGCGGTGGCTCTTTCCATTACAGCTGGTGCGAGCATGTACTACTTTGGGATCTTTGAAGGGCTCACACTGGGTGCTTATGTCTCACTTTTTGCGATAAATATGGCTACCGATGCAGTCAGTGTACAGTCAGTGCTTTCACGTTTTAAAGGTATAGGTCATGACATAAAAGTGTTGATCGAGGGTGAATCTTTGGGTAATGATGCCACTGCGGTCATCGCTTTTTTCTTTATCGGGCTTCCTTGGATGATGAGCGGTACGATAGATGCAGGTGAAGCAACTCTGGATGCACTTCGTGTTTTTGCTGTGAGTATTGGTCTCGGGATAGCTCTAGGATATCTCTTCTATATGCTGATGAAGTTGACGGATGAAAAGCGCGGGGAGCTTTTTATCTTTATCATTGAAGCGTATCTTTCCTATGTATTGGCGGAGCATCTTCATGTCAGCGGTATCTTAACATTGATCACGGCGATCATCGCAACCAAAGCTTGGATCGATATCGATATGAAGACGTTAGATGAAGAGAAAGTTAAAAAGAGCAAAACATTTTTACAGAAGATCCGTCTACATGGCATTGATTCCACAACTTTAGAGCGTATGGAGTATATCTATGAGATGGCAAAAGAGTTTGGGTATATTGCAGCAGTAATGATCTTCTTTGTCCTTGCAGAAATAGTAAGTCTGGAGAAGTTATGGCAGTATAAAGCAGAGATACTTTCCATGTTCATCATCACTACATTGATCCGAGCTCTCTCCATGGCAAAATTTGCCTTTTGGGGGAGTAAATTAGAACAGATCAAACCGGTTGGTTTTGAAGGATGGTATATCCTTACCTTCTCAGGAATGAAGGGTGCACTTTCTATCATCCTTGTGCACATGATCCCATCTGCTTTTGAGTATAAGGAACTTTTTGAAGTGGTCACTACTGGAGTAGTCATACTCTCAATCTTCGTTTATGGAACAGTACTATGGGCCTATTTTACCTTCTTTAAAAAAGAGGAAGAGAAGAAGCTCTTTACGCACTAGATTTTATATCTTCAAAACCTTATAAAATATATAAATTTATAAGGCTTTTTAAAATCATATCTTTCTAGCACTTTTGGATGATGATTATATATTTTGTTTATGTTATATTATATAAGTAAAAGTATGAAAGGAATGATGGTGAAAAAATTATTAATAGGTTTTTCGGTTTTACTTGTGCTATTTTTTACCGGATGTGCTCCATCATCTTCACCTGAACCAAAAGCACCTTCTACTAAAGACACACAGATAAAGTCATTCAAAACAGATTATAAGAAAGCAACTTTATATTTATGTAGAAACTCATTTGTAGGTAGTATAGAGGATATTCCAGTCTTTGTTGATGGGAACCTTTTAGGTGAAACACATGCATATTCCTACTTCCATTTGAAGATGAAACCAGGGAAGCATACAATAGTATCTAAAGCTTACTCTAAAACATCCACCTTGCCACTAGATATGAAACCAAACACAAATTATTTCATTATTCAACAGCCAAAATTTTCAGGTGTAGATTTAGAAATAGTAGATAATGAAGAAGGTAAAAAGTGTGTCATGGCTACTAAAATGTTAAAATCGCAACTACATATGTCTGATTATGAACGTAAGACAAGTATAGTAGATCCTGTTTATGTATCTCCAGCTAAATATAAAAACTACTCTTGTGCACAAATAAGTGAAGAAATAGAAAAAATTAATCAGCGTGCTTTTAAGATAGCAAAGGATTTAAAGGATATAGATAGAAGTAATAGAAATATAATGAGTATAGGTCTTATATCAATCTTGCAAGACGTGGCAGCAGATGATGAAAGAGAAGAATTAGGCAAGTTGAATGGTGAATACAATGCACTTAAAACAGTTGCCAAACAAAAGAAATGTAAGTTTGCACCTACTTTGTAAAAATAGAATAAATAAGATTTAGATATGAAAGATAAAATTTTGGGAGCGTTAGAAATTTTGTGTCAGTCCGATAGAATATAAAATTCTAAAGGATTAACACATGAACACACAGTTCGATCTAAATGAAGCCCTTGAACAGATCAAGGCAGGTGCAAAAATAGATGGTAAAGACGGAGTGTTGGCTCCGCTTATCAAACAACTTACCCAAGCAGCTCTCGAAGCAGAGCTTGAATCCCATTTATCCACAGAAATACGAAACCGAAAGAACGGCAAATCCTCCAAGACAATGAAAAGCAGTGTCGGAGAATTCGATCTGGATGTTCCAAGAGACCGTAACGGTTCGTTTGAACCACAGCTAATCAAGAAACATCAAACTCATATGTCGGATCATATCGAACAGAAGATACTCTCCTTGTATGCCCTGGGAAACAGCTATTCCCAGATTACTAAGCATATCGAAGAGCTTTACGGAATGTCTTTTTCAAAGGCAACCATCAGCGCAGTAACAGATAAGGTCATTCCGATGCTCAAGGAGTGGCAATCCAGACCTCTTGAGCGCATCTATCCTCTCGTATGATTAGATGCAATCCATTACAAGATCAAAGAAAATGGTAAGTATGTATCCAAAGCTATCTATATCATCCTTGGTGTCAAACTTGATGGAAGGAAAGAGATACTGGGTCTTTATCTCTCTGAAAGTGAGGGAGCAAACTTCTGGTTACAGGTACTTACCGATCTGAAGAATAGAGGCATAGAAGATATACTCATCGCATCGGTGGATGGTCTAAAAGGATTCCCTGAAGCGATCAATGCTATTTATCTCAACACCGAAGTACAGCTCTGTATCGTGCACCAGATCAGAAACTCGCTCAAGTATGTAGCTTCAAAGAACCAGAAGGAATTCATGAAGGATCTCAAACTTATCTATCAGGCAGTCTCTAAAGAATCAGCCGAATTTGAACTGGACAGACTTGAAGAGAAATGGGGAGGCAAATATCCAATTGTGATACAGTCATGGCGAAACAAGTGGGAGAACCTCTCCAATTACTTTAAATACCCAGAGGACATCAGGCGTATCATCTATACAACCAATATCATAGAATCCGTCCATAGACAGTTCAGGAAACTAACCAAGACCAAAGGAGCATTTCCAAATGAGAACAGTTTGCTAACACTGCTCT
>DATCTA010000065.1:0-5185 GCA_036568165.1 Sulfurovum sp. | reverse complement strand
CTCACAAAGTGTAAAACATTTTAACCAAAGCTATAATGTCAAGTATCTTATAATAGGATCTGACAACCTGACAACATTGACAAAATGGCATGAGTTTGAATGGCTCAATGATACAGTAACCTGGGTCATTGCAACACGTGGAGATCACCATTTAGACACGGACTTCCTTAAAAAGTGGGAACTTCTTTCTATAGAGGCACCTGTGAGCTCAACACAAATAAGAGAAGAAAAAGATTTACAATTTATTGACACCAAGATCAGAGAATCTGTCAAACATATACTAAAAAGGCAATAACATATGACAATAGACGAAAGAATAGAAGGAATCGTAAACATTCTGGATGATAAAAAAGCTGAAGAGATAGAAGTATTCAACCTCGAAGATGCTGATTACATAGCAAAGCGTGTGGTCATCGCAAACTCACTCAACAGCAAACATACCCTCGCACTTTTTGACCATCTTAAAAAGGAACTCAAAAATCAAGGAGACACCATACTGGCATCTGACTCAAGTGAAGAGTGGTCCGTAGCAGACCTGGGAGACATCCTTATTCATATCATGATACCTGAATACAGACAGCGCTATTCGCTTGAAGCGTTTTTGAATGAACTTGTAGAGAATCAAAAAAAGAAATAACATTTTTGCAATAAGGCGGAATTCTCCGCCTCACTACCCACTTTATATTTATCCTATCTCATTGCCTGAACCGGCCAAAAACTCCAATAACAAAAACAATCCGATAGTCACTGCCGGTGAAAAAATGAGCCACCAGTAATACCTTTCTTTAGCCAGATAGAACATTACTCCACTCCATGAGAGAATGATCAGTATAATGTGTGACAGGAAGATCGGCATCACAGGACGCGTTAGATTGCCCAAGACAGCAAAAGTAATTGTCACAGCCAATGATACAAGTGCTATAAAAAGTTTTTTAAGGTCTTTGTTTCGGCTGTATTGAAAAAAAATAACGCCAAATGTGGCAAGTATCGCTAAAATGAGGAGTGCTTTCATAACTGCTTTCCCTTTACTGTGTCATGCTTACAACTACAGAAGCATGACGTAACTACACTGCTATAGCTTATTGACCGTTTCGATACCCAGTATATCCAAACCTTGTTTGATGGTCTTAGCCGTAAGATCAGCCAAGAGTAAACGGCTCATCTTGGTTGCTTCCTCTACACCCTCTTTAAGTATAGGGTTCTGCTCATAAAAACGCATAAAAAGCGTTGCCAATTCATACAGATAGGTCGTGATCTGGTTAGGTGCAGCATCTTCTGCTGCACGGTTGAGAATATCTTCAAATCGCAAAAGCATTGTAGAAAGCCTGTGCTCTAACTCATCACCTATAATGATATCGCCTTCCAGAGTCCCGTCATACTTTCTGAAGATACTTTGGATCCTTGCATAGGCATACTGCATATAAAGTGAAGTATTTCCCTCAAAACTGAGCATCTTGTCCCAGTCAAAAATATAGTTTGATTCACGGTTGATCGAAAGATCGGCATACTTGACCGCCCCGATTCCTATGATCTTGGCCAGTGACTCCAATTGCTCTTGAGAATATGCTTCTTTGTCTTTGATCGTACCTTTGGCTTTTATCACAGCTTCATCAAGCAGTTCAATAAGCTTGACGGTTCCGCCTTCACGCGTTTTAAACGGCTTGCCGTCTTTACCCATCATCGTACCAAATGCAATATGTTCAAGATGTACTTCTTCTCCAACAAATCCGGCTTCTTTAGCCACACTGAAAACCTGTTTAAAGTGTCCGCCCTGTCTGGCATCAACCACATAAGAGATACGTTTTGCTCCCAATGTCTGGGCTCTGTAACGCAGTGCTGCAAGATCGGTAGTCGCATACAGATAACCCCCGTCACCTTTTTGTACGATTACGGGTACGTCATCACCTTCCAGGAACACACATTGTGCGCCATCACTTTGTGTCAAGAGTCCCTTTGCATCCAGGTCACTTATCACAGAACCCAGATCATCATTATAAAAACTCTCAGCACGTACATCATCACGTGTCAGGTTGACATTCAGTTTTTCATAGACCTCTTCACAGTGCCCTAAAGAGATATCGATGAATTTTTGCCAAAGCTCTAAACAGTGACTGTCACCGCTTTGGATCTTGACTACATACTCTCTGGCTTTATCTGCAAATGCTTCATCTGCATCAAAACGCCCTTTGGCATCTTTATAGAACTGCTCCAGGTCTTTGAGACTTACAGACCCCTCTTCATGTATCTCTTCCAGATAGGCAATAAGCATACCAAACTGTGTTCCCCAGTCCCCGATATGGTTTTGGCGTATCACCTCATCACCAAGATAGGTTAAAAGATTTGCCAGCGTATCTCCGATGATCGTAGAGCGTAAATGCCCCACATGCATCTGTTTTGCCATGTTCGGGCCTGAATAATCCACGACCACCTTGATAGGTGTTTCACGTTTTTCTACGCCAAGCCTGCTGTCTATACGAGCAACTTCACATTGAGAAGCCAGCCAAAAACGGTTGAGCCAAAGATTGATAAATCCTGGTCCTGCTATCTCTGCTTTTTCCAATACTCCAGTGAGATCAAGATTTTCAATAATGAGTGCAGCGATCTCTCTTGGGTTTTTACCCAATTTCTTAGACAGGGCCATCGCACCATTGAACTGGAAATCTCCAAACTCTGGTTTGGTCGCTTCAGATACGCTCATAGGTTCCTCTGCTATGCCTGCTTTACTAAAAGCTTCTTTGATCACGTTATTGATTTGTAATTTTAATTTCATAGGTTTTCCGTCATACTTATATATGGAATTGTAGTAGAAAATAGCTTCATGGCTATTTGGAGGAGTACTCTCAATACCGGGTCACAAGGTACCCGGTATAAAAATTAAGCATTTTCGCTTTTTTTCTCTTCGATCTTTGCCTCAGGTGTTTCAGCATCCTTCTTTGCAATCTCTTTAGGTTCATCTTCATCATCATCTTTGATTGCTTTTTTGAAGTCTTTAATACCTCTTCCCATACCTTTTGCAAGATCTGGGATCTTCTTTGCTCCGAAAAGAAGCACTACGATCGCTAATATGATCAATAATTCCGGCATACTTGGCATACCCATGTCAATCCTTTTATTTCGCTACTATGAGCATTAATTTAAATAATTATACTGCAATAAATTTAATATTACTTTTCACCAAACCACTGCATGATAAATTTTTCTTCATCATCTTTGCTTTGTTTGAGTCTGGCGGCCTTTGCGACAATCACAAAGCGCTTTGCTGCTTCCTCAACCGTGTCATTAATGATCGTGAAATCATACTCTCCTATTGCTTTTATTTCACCTTTTGCGTTATTGATACGGTTTACAATCACCGATTCATCATCTGTACACCTTGCCCTGAGCCTTTTTTCCAGTTCTGCAAGTGTTGGCGGCGTGATAAATGCAGAGGTAGTGATATCATTCATCTTTGCACGAACCAGCCTATGGCCCTGTACATCTATATCAAAAATTACCAGTTTACCCTCTTGCAATGCTTCCCTTACAGGTTTAAGCGATGTACCATAGTAGTTGCCATGTACCTCTGCATATTCCAGAAAGTTACCCGCTTTGATATCTTCTTCAAAACTCTCTTTGCTCACAAAAAAATAATCTTTCCCATGCTCTTCACCCACTCTTGGAGCACGTGTAGTCGTAGATATGGAAAAGTAGTATTCGCCTATCTCATCAGAAGCAGCATTGATGATCGTACTTTTGCCCGCGCCGCTTGGACCTGAGAGGACTAAAATTGCACCTTTTTGCATTATTCTTCATCCTCCAGTTGTATTTTGAGCTTTACTTTTTTGCCTCTAAGAAGTTTTTCTATTTTTTTGGGCTTCATGTTTTCCAATGCAGCCATCACTGCCTCTTCAATACGCACAAGATCCTGTTCATTAAAGGCTGTCTCTTTTTTCTTCTTTTTATGATTCGTGCTTAATTCTTCAACGATCGCTTCTTCTTCGATGATCTCCAACCCATCAGCGATGAGTTGTTCTTTGATGACCTTCACTTTTCGTGCTTCATACTCATCATCACTTATAGGTTCATTCTCAACGATCTCATCATCCATTTTCAGCAACGCTTTTATCTTTTCGATCTCATTTCTGTCAAGCACTTCAGTAAGTCTGTTCTGCACTACCTGCGGTGCATCATCACTCTCTTTACTGTCTTTGGATGGCAAAGGAAAAATAGGAGGCAGCTCTTCATCGTCAATAAGCACTTCTTCCTGAGCCGCGAAGGAGATAGGAGACATCTCCTCTTCACTCTCTTGGATCTCTTCACTCATATCAACACTCTCTATCACATCGGTGATCTGTGAAGGCAGGAATGGTTTTTTAATGGTCAGGTCAAAACCTTTCACCAATCCTTCATCATAGGAGATCAACACTTTTTTTCTAAAGCGCTTTTTCTCAAGGAGCGTATCGATCTGATCCATATAAGGAGCATCATTTACAAAAAGCAGATCATAATCGCCCTCTTTGACAGCATCTACACTCTTTACTTCATCCAATACGATATCCTCATCGCGTGTGCAGAGAGCAAGCATTCTAGAGACAACAGGATTGGCATTTATGAGCAAAATTTTCATAGCAGTGACTCCCTAAACTTATTGTCATCATTATAATATAAATTTGGTTAGGGCTTAGTTGAAGGAGGATGATTTAATAGAGATACAAATCAGCTAAAAATGTAGGCATCTCTTTAGTTTCGTTCAATTTTTTTATGTTGTGAAAGAGGCATACAAACGGTATGTCGAAAAAACACATGAAAAAAGTGGATGAAAATAAAGAGATGGTACACCCATAAGGATTCGAACCTTAGACCTCCGGTACCGCAAACCGATGCTCTATCCAGCTGAGCTATGAGTGCACATTATAAATATCAGAGCGATATTTAGAGCGCAATTATAGCAGAGAAATCTTTAGATAGCAAGTAGTTTCATAGGTCCAAATAGCTCAAGTGCATTATCATTGGAAATAAACGTATGATTATAGGGATGTTCCAGTTCTATTGTTTCAAATTTATCGAGCGAAAACTGTTTCTTTAAGTCCTTTGCATGTGTCCCGAACAAGATAAGTTTCGGTGCATCATCCTCAAGTGCATTTAAAAGTGACTGCACAAAAGGTTTCCATGCTTTTATATGTTTTTTACTGCTTTTTTTGTCAGT
>DATCTA010000064.1:0-4040 GCA_036568165.1 Sulfurovum sp. | reverse complement strand
GGAATCTTGAATATCTCTCGATCAATATCAATGTACTGCAATTACTTGAGACCGATTTTACAGAGCGCTATCTAGCAATGTTAAATCATTATGGCATAAGCTGCTCAGAGATCACACTGGAGATCACAGAACAAACCCTTGTAGAGAATTTTAAAAATACAAAAGAGGTCATCTCCCATCTGCAGAAAAAAGGTGTACGATTTGCCATAGATGACTTTGGTGTCGGATACTCTTCACTTTCATACATTCAAAACCTCTCGCTCAATGCCATCAAGATAGATAAATCATTTGTTCTAAATATTGAAAACAAGATTTCAGATGTTTCTCTTATCAAAACTATCTTCCATATAGCACAACAGTTTAATTATACTTTGGTGATAGAAGGGATAGAAAATGAAAATCAAAAGAAGATACTGCAGGATCTTGATGATTCTCTTGTATATCAAGGGTTCTATTTTTCAAAACCTATACCAAAAGAAGAGTTTGGTATGAAATACCTCTATGCAAAAAAAGGCAATTAGATCGTATACTCGATCTGATGTTCCCTATGACTTTCATAGACACCAAGGATCCTTACATCTTCAGCAAAAAATGCAACTTCCTTTAAAGCAATTCTCATGAT
The DNA here is from genome assembly GCA_036568165.1 of Sulfurovum sp. GTDB lineage: Bacteria > Campylobacterota > Campylobacteria > Campylobacterales > Sulfurovaceae > Sulfurovum. Next base: position 3,418 of record DATCTA010000064.1, on the reverse strand, counting down.
ATCAGAATCAATATGCCCATCTATATCGATATGGAACTGACTTCCCTCAAGCATATGTGTTCCCATATAGCTCTCGATCTTGAGAAGATTAATGCCATTGCTTGCAAAACCGCCCAGAACTTTATAGAGTGCTGCAGGAATATTCTGTACCTGAAATATCAATGAGGTAATATAATTTTTGGATGTCTCATAAGGAGGCACGATTTTTTCTCCTGACAAGACGAAAAACCGAGTCGTATTTCCATGTCTATCTTCAAAGTTCTCTTTTAATACCTCTAACCCATAGATATCTGCAGCGAGTTTAGATGCGATTGCGGCTCTTTGAGGATCATTGAGTTCCACCAGTTCTTTGGCAGCACCGGCAGTATCAAGTTTTGCCTCTGCCTTCAGCCCCAAAGAGAGTATATGGTTGTGACACTGTGCCAATGCCTGAGGGTGAGAAGCAACATATTTCAACCCTTCGATCTTGACACCTTTAAGACCAAGAAGACAGTGTACTATTGGTTCAAAATGTTCAGCAATAACATGCAGTGACATTTTTGGGATTAGTCTGTATATCTCTTCAACCCTTCCGGCTGTAGAGTTCTCTAAAGGGATCATGGCTAGATCGGCATCACCTCGTTCTACCATCCACATTGCTTCTTGGAAAGTATCACATGCAATGGTTTTATAGCCAGGATATGCATTTTTACAGGCTTGCTCAGAATACGCTCCCTGAACACCCTGATATGCAATGGTTCTATACATCTTCTACCCTACTCTTTTGCAATGAATTCTACATCCAGGTCATAAGGCCTGCTGCCCTTATGCGGACCAAAACCGATCCTCTGTAACTGATCCAAATAGGCTGTCAAACCTGAATTAAATAACTCATTTCCTGATGCTGAGATCAATCTATAAGTGAATCTTCCTGAAGGTTCTACTTTGATCTTTACTCTTGCCTTTTCTCCAGCATATTCACTTTGTGCCGGCCACTCTTTAAGCTTCTCTTCTATCATTGCCAAATAGGCATTCTCTATACCAGAGTCACTCTTTTTTTGATTCTTCAGCGAGTCAGATACAAGATCTGAGGCACTGGCCTTTTCAGCAACCTTTATGACATTGCTTTTTTTAGACTCTATAGGCTTTGTCTGCGTCTGTGCTTTAGGCTTAGGCTTTTCAACCGTCTTTTTGGAAGTCACATTGGCAAAAAGGTCTTTAGGCATGTTCACCTTTTTGGGCTTAGTTGTATTTACATCATTTTTCTTTTTTACAACCTTTGCCTTTTTTACCACTTTTTCTTTGACAACCTTTTTTTCCACTATTTTCTTTTTTTCAACCGTTTCTTTAGGTTTAGCTTTTGGCTTAGGCTTTGGTTTTGGCTTAGGCTTGGCCACTTTTTTAGGTTCTTTTTTGACCTCTTTTTTAGGTGCAGGTTTGGCACCGCCCATAGCAACACGAATGCGGTCTTCGTTTTTTTTGACATAATGTACCGGTTTTTTCTGTTCACGTGAATTAAAATAGAAAAGTAATACACCGATCAAAGTAAAGTATATACCAAAAGCTAGAACTCCTGATATAAATGTAGAAGACTTTTTGATCATAATGTTATAAGAGAGACCTTCTCAAAACCTGCTGCTTTGACACTTTTTAAAAGATACATTACACTTTTATATTCCAATGCTTCATCGGCGCGGATATAAACTTCTGAGTTCTTATCAAATTTGGCTGATTGATTTACAAAATCATCTGCAAATGTATCATAGCTATAGGTATCTTTGCCCAGATAGATCTTTTGATCTTTATCCATACGGATGGTAAGAGTTTTCGGTTTTTCAACCTTAACGGTCTTAGAGCCCTGAGGAAGGGTTATTTGCTCTTGAAACGTAATCGTTGGCGCTGTGACCATGAGTATGGCCATGAGAACAAGCATTACATCCACAAGAGGTGTAATGTTCAAGTCTGGACTATCATCCCAACTAAACATATTTACTCACCACTGACTTGAGAAAGTATCACTTCTGATTGAGAAGAGAGCAATGAACTTAGCTCATAAGCTTTACGTTTCAAAATCAGGTGAAAAGTGTACGCAAATGTAGCTACTGCGATACCCGCAGCTGTGGCGATCAATGCTTCAGATATTGCCGGTGCAACAACACTCAATGAAGCACTTGACTGTCCACCCAACTTCGTAAATGTTTCAAGAATTCCAATAACCGTACCAAAAAGACCGATGAATGGTGCAGTTGAAGCAATGATCGAGAGCCAAGTAAGCCCTTTGGTAGAAACACGTATCGCGTCAGACGCAGCCGCTTGCAATATGGCTTTATTTGGTTTGTTCACACGTGACAAATAAGTAAAAATAAGTGAATTGCTTGCCACTGATTTTGACTTCCCTGTATAGAGTGCTTTAAGCGATTGTGCTTCCGACCCGATACGTGAATTCAAAATATAATATCTATCAAAAAATACCCAAAATGTGGCGATAAAATAGCCTGAAAGCAAAAGCAGTACAAAAATAGTGATTGCACTGCTCTCTAAGAAATAAGTAACGAGTGAGCCCAATTTAGAAAGACTTTCCGATTTGTTCGACTTTGCTTACTGCTGCTGCAATAGCTGTATTTGAAGCTTCAGTACTCTTAAGCAACGCTTTCGCTGCTTCAAGTGCCTTCGCAAGATCACTGTCATCGCCCGAAAGAGCAACTGCACCATCTACGATACAAGTTGTTTTTTCTTCATCGACCTTTACATAACCAGAGTTGATAGCCACTGCTACTTCACTCCCGTCTTCTCTATCGATAACGATCACACCAGTATCGAGCAACGATACCAGAGTAGCGTGGTTGGCTAAAACACCAAACTCACCTTCCGACCCTGGCAGTGTCACTTGCTTTACTTCAGCATCAAAGATCACACCGTTTGGTGTGACAATTTCTAGCTTCATAAGTTCCATAATTATCCTTTGTAAGACAAGAACTAAGATTACTTAGCGTTAATCTTATCGTTTTTAGCGATAGCCTCAGCCATGTTACCTACCATGTAGAATGCAGCTTCATTCATATCGTCATATTTACCTTCGATAAGACCTTTGAATCCTTCAAGTGTATCTTCAAGTGTAACATATACCCCTGGAGAACCAGTAAATACTTCAGCAACGTGGAATGGCTGAGAAAGATATTTTTCGATCTTTCTAGCTCTTTCAACCACAAGCTTGTCATCTTCAGAAAGTTCATCCATACCAAGAATCGCAATGATATCCTGAAGGTCTTTATACTTTTGAAGTGTTTTCTGAACACCGCGTGCAATGTTGTAGTGCTCTTCACCAACGATCTGCGGATCAAGCATTCTAGAAGTTGAATCCAATGGGTCAACCGCAGGGTAGATACCTTTTTCAGCAATAGATCTGTTAAGAACTGTTGTTGCATCCAAGTGGGCAAAT
>DATCTA010000063.1:0-2598 GCA_036568165.1 Sulfurovum sp. | reverse complement strand
AAAAATTACACCTGGTCAGCCTCGGCTGCACCAAAAACCTTGTCGACAGCGAAGTGATGCTTGGACGTCTCAAAGAGTATGAGATCACCGATGACAATGCCGATGCCGATGTGATCATCGTCAATACCTGCGGATTCATCGATGCAGCCAAAGAAGAGAGTATCAACACTGTACTAAGCCTGCATGAGGAGCGCAAGAAAGACTCCATCCTGGTCATGAGCGGATGTCTGAGCGAGCGATATAAAGAAGAGCTTCAGGCTGAGATGCCGGAGATCGACATCTTCACCGGTGTAGGTGACTATGAAAAGATCGATCAGCTTATCGCATCCAGACAGAGCAGTTTTTCACCAGAAGTCTACCTAGCAACAGAAAGCTCAGGCAGGGTGATCACGGGATCCAACTACCATGCCTATATCAAGATAGCTGAAGGATGCAACCAAGCGTGTTCTTTTTGTGCCATTCCAAGCTTTAAAGGCAAACTGCATTCACGTTCGCTTAGTTCCATCTTCAAAGAGGTCAAAAGCCTCGTAGATCAGGGCTTCTATGACTTTTCTTTCATCTCTCAGGACAGCTCAAGCTACGGACGCGATATGGGACTTAAAGATGGACTTGTTGACCTTATTAAGGGTGTTGAGGCAATAGAGGGTGTAGTATCTGCACGTATTTTGTATCTCTACCCTAGTACCACTACATATACGCTTATCGATGCTATTGCAGATTCAAATGTATTTCAAACCTATTATGATATGCCTATCCAGCATATCGATGATGCGATGCTAAAGATCATGAAACGCGGGTTTGGAGAAAAAAAGACCATTGAACTGTTAGAATACATGAAAAGCAAACCGAATGCATTTTTACGTACTTCCCTCATAGCAGGACATCCAGGAGAGAGCGAAGAGAGCTTTAAGAGACTGTGTGACTTCATGGAGTCCTTTGGATTTGACAGGTTCAATACCTTTCACTACTCCAATGAAGAGACGACTGCGGCATACACTATGGAACAGATCGATGAAGATACGATCGATGAAAGAGCCCAGATACTTGGTGATATAGCCCAGGAAAGTACCCTAAGATCACTGAAAAAGATGGTTGGTAAAACTGTGACACTCGTCATCGATGGAGAAAGCGATGAACATGAATACCTCCTTTCAGCCAGACCATTACAGTGGGCTGTAGATATCGACGGAGAGATCCTCATCAATGATACCTCTGATCTGCCGATCACATACGGAAAGAGATATGAGGCAAAGGTGACTGAACTGGTAGGTGATCAATTACTTGCAACACTCATCAAGGCACTCTGATAAAGACTATGCTCACTCCTAACTTCTCTTGCTTAAAAGGAAAAAAGAATCTCTTGGCCTTTTCTGCGGGAGTAGATTCATCCGCTCTCTTCTTTTTACTCTTGGAACATGGTATCAAGTTTGATATCGCCCTGGTCAATTACGGTACACGCGAAACAAGCGATAATGAAGAGACCCATGCCAAAGCCCTGGCAAAAAAGCATAAGCTCTACTGCCATAGCATCAAAGCGCCTTCATTTCATAGCCATTTCGAAAAACAGGCAAGAGACTTCCGCTATGAGTTTTTCGAGTCTCTCATTATGATCGAGGGCTATGATACCCTCATCACAGCGCATCAGCTTAACGATCAGCTTGAGTGGCTTCTTATGCGTCTTACCAAAGGTGCGGGTCTGTCTGAACTTATCGGGCTAGAAGAGATGACACAAAGAGAACATTACACTTTAGTGCGCCCGCTGCTTGAGTACAGTAAAGAGGAACTGCTAAGCTATCTTGAAAGTAATGGCCACCCCTACTTTGAAGATGAGAGCAATCGCGATGAAAAGTACGAACGCAACCTTTTTAGAAAACAATTTTCCGATCCAATGATAAAAAAATACAAAGAGGGTATCAAACGAAGTTTCACCTATCTAAGAGAGGACAAGAAGCACCTTGAAACAAACTTCGAGCTGGTCTTCTCACAAAATGAAGTACGTATAATAAAACTTCACACCCTTGCAAGCAAAGCCAGAGCTGCCGATCTGGCACTCAAAGAGCTGGGATACCTCCTTTCAGCCTCCCAGCGCCAGGAGATAGAGAACGAAACCTCTTTGGTGATAGGCGGAAAATGGGCTATAGAACTTCAAGATAATTTACTGTATATTTCACCCTACCTCACAGTTGATATGCCTAAAACATTCAAAGAACTATGCAGGAAAAATGCCATTCCAACCAAGATGAGACCCTATCTTTTCCAAGAAAATATAGATCCAAAGTTACTCATTACGCATCACTGATTACTGATTTGGCTTATGTTCTGCATCAGCCAATGGATGTGCTTTCATATACTCCTGCATTTTTTTGACACTCCCAAGTTTTGTATAGACCTGTGTTGTTGCCATCGTCTCATGTCCTAGCAGTTCACTTACATCAGCAATGCGTGCTCCGTTATTGAGCAGGTGCGTTGCAAAAGAGTGTCGCAGCTGATGGGGTGTTACTTTAAGTCCTTGCGCCTTAAAGAGCTTTGTCAAGATATACCGCAACTGTGCAGTGTTCATAGGTGCATTACCCTTTTCAAAGAGATACTTTTTAGGTG
>DATCTA010000062.1:0-5390 GCA_036568165.1 Sulfurovum sp. | reverse complement strand
GCTTTCATGCGGGTAGAGTGTATAGCAGGTATTCGATGGATCATTGATGATGGCGTTAATGGCTTCATGTTCTGTAAAGTCAATGCCCACGTGGATCTCACAGTTTCTTAAAGACAAGTTTGTGAAATGCCCTGTACCGTTTTTGGTCTTTTTAAACTCTTTTGGATGCATCAGGATGACAAACCGTGTGTTTGTCTCTATGGGAGTAATGTATTTGCACATACATGAGCTTTGAGGACGATAGCAGGTGTAGCAGACGTTTCTGTTAGTTTGTTTCATCAATGTACTGCTTTTTAAACCAATAATAATACACTGCAAAAACAATAAAGCCAAAACCTAGCGTAAATGTAATTCCTTCAAGTGACATTCCCCATTTTGCAGCATATCCGATGAAGAGTGCCGTTATGACGTTTGAAAGCATAAAAACCATGTCATTGTAGGAGATGACCCTTCCCATATATTTACTCTGGGTCTCTTCCTGAATAAGCAAATAAGTATAGGACCACAATGTCGTAATGAACAATCCGGTGATAAAAAGTCCTATCAGTGCCAGATAGAAATTGAATTCTAAAAAGGACCAAAGCATAATAGCCAGTCCCTGCACTATGAATATATAGTGTAAATTGCTTTTTGAGATGATCCGCCCTATGATAAAGGGACCGATCATCAAACCTAAGGCTCTTGTAGCATTCATCCAACCTATTGCAAGCGGGACAGCTATGAATTCTTTATACTGAAAGTCTGCAAGCAGCGTGATCAGTGCATCAAAAGAGGTAAGACCTATCGCTGCATGTAAAAGTATGAGATGCTGTATTTTCTTTTGTGACTTGATGTAGTTAAAACCATCTTTGAGCATCTGCATATTTGATTCAATATGGGTAACTTTTTCTATGGAAATTTGCAGCCCGATAAGTAGAAGTACCGCAACTGTATAGAGCATAGCATCTATCATAAAAGCCAGATCGAACCCTACATAATGCGTAGCGATCCCTCCCACTGCCATTCCCAAAGCATAGCATAAAGACCATATGACGGAATGTATCTCATTGGTGTTTTTCAGCATCTGCCCGGATACCAGTTTGGGAAAGAGTGCCATCTCTGCTGAGAATAGTAGAGAAGCTGCCGATGAACGGATAAAAATAAGTATCATCAGTATCCACACATACTCTAACGAGTTTATCGCTATAAATCCAAGCGTCATTGCGATCTCAACAATCAGCAGTACACCCATGAGTTTTTTAAACTCTATACGATCTATGATGAGTCCTATGATCGGTGCAAGTATAACTGCAGGCAGCATTGCCATGGCAGCAGTAAGAGCGATGGTGACTTCGCTCGCTCCAAAAGAGACCAGCATGGAGAAGATGGCCACCTGGGAAAACCATGTACCAAAGTATGAGATAAATTGGATGAGCGAGAGCCGTCTAATGACAGGATGTTTCAGTGTATCAAGATAGGTCATTCGTTCTATTCACCGTCGTTTAGCCCATAGACTATGTTTTTACCTTCAAGAAGATCAATGTACTTTTCAAATGATTCTTTTGCCAATGCCTCATCATCAGATGCAATTGAGATGGTGACTCTCCAACCGTCACTGTAGAGTTTGGGTAATGAAGAGAACTCCACGCCATCAGGCATACTCTCCATGAGTTCTATAAAAATATTTTCTTTACAAAGTGCAGTGAGTGTATACCGGAATGTCTCTTTTTTATGCGGTATCATCTTTTCTAAAATTTCAGTTACCATCGGATGGCTCATCTCAGGAAAACCAGGCATGAAATAGTATCTTTCATCCAATGCAAAGGCAGGCATGTTGTTCACAGGATTTTCTAGAAGTGTTGCGCCTTTAGGAAGTTCAGCCATACGTACTGAATAGGGGTAGGCCCTCTCACCAAGAGTCTCTACTATGATCTGTTTTGCCTCTTCATGTGTGACCAGTTTGCCATCTCTCAAAGCAACAGAAGCACAAAGACGTGTATGATCATCAGGTGTAGACCCTATACCGCCAAAAGAGAACAGTACGGCATTTTCCTGTAATGCGATGAATCGGATGGTTTGGATAATGAGTTCAGGATCATCTTCTATGGTGAATGAACCCGTAAGTTTATGCCCTTTTTGGCTTAAAGCCTTCGTCACAAAATCAAAGTGAGCATCTTTCCTTCGACGGTTCAGGATCTCTGTGCCTATGATTAGCACAAAAAATTTAGGCTCAGACATAAAGATCCTTAAGTGAAGAATTACTCTTCAATATAGTTTTTAAGTTTTCTTCCCACTTTAGGGTGCTTGAGTTTTTTGATCGCAGATGATTCTATCTGTCTTACTCTTTCACGTGTAACACTTAGTTCTTTTCCGATCTCTTCAAGTGTTCTGTCACTTTCATCCTCAAGCAGACCAAAACGCATACGGATAACTGCTTTTTCTCTTTCATTCAGCTGGTCAAGTACATCATCAATCTGGTTGTTAAGATCATCTTTGAGTACGACATCTGTAGGGCTCAGTGTTGTTTTATCTTCGATGAAGTCACCAAATCTACCATCATCTTCATCACCTACCGGTGTTTCAAGGCTGACAGGCTCTTTTGTGATCTTGATGACATTTTTCACTTTATCTACAGATAATCCTACCTCTTCAGCGATCGTATCTAGATCAGGCTCTTTTCCTGTCTCTTGAAGGTGTTTTCTGATGATCTTGTTGATACGGTTGATCGTCTCTATCATGTGGATAGGTATACGGATCGTTCTTGCCTGGTCTGCAATCGCTCTGGAGATTGCTTGACGGATCCACCATGTTGCATAGGTCGAGAATTTATATCCTTTTTCATATTCGAATTTATCAACGGCTTTCATCAGACCGATGTTTCCTTCCTGGATAAGGTCTAGGAACGGAAGTCCTCTGTTGGTATAACGCTTAGCGATAGATACAACCAGTCTTAGGTTGGATTTTGCCATACGGGTTTTTGCCACTTCACTTTTTGCTTTACCTTGACGTATCTGACCTAAGATCTCTTCGAGTTTTCCTTCTGAAAGATCAAACCCGCCTTTACTGGCTTCTCTGGTCTCAAAAAGTTTTTTGATCTCTACATAGGTGCTTACCATGGTTGTCTCAGGTACAGCATCGATGATATCATCTTTGTCCATATTGATGATATTGTCAAGTATTTTTTTGTGGTTCTCTTGAAGCGTCTCATTAAATAGAGGAAGTTTGTACTCTAGACGTTTAAGCTCTTTTTCGAAACTGTCATCGCTTTTAAGTGCCGTTTCCATTGCTTTTACAAGCTCGTTGATGAGTTTAGATGTCGGTCCAAGATCCAAAAGAGCCTCTTTAAGTTCTTCTTTTTTAAATGCTATTTTTAGACGCTCATGAAGAATGGCAACTTCATCCGTTTCTGTCTCTAAAAATGTATCAAGATTTTCACGTGCTTTCATCCACTCTTTTTTTGCTTTTTCAAGTCTTTTAAAGCTGGTAACTACCTGCTTTACTCTTTTATCATCTTTTGGTGAAGATGTTTCTCTTTCTTCATCATCGTTATCATCGTTGTCATCATTGTTATCATCATCGTTGTCATCATCGTCATCTGATTTGTCATCTTCAAAGCTTTTGAAAAGTTCTTTAACACGTCTTTCCCGATTGAGTAACGGCTCTTTATAATTGATGATATACCCTATAAGGTAAGGAACAGAACAGATCGCATCGATGATGATGTCCTCACCTTCTTCGATACGCATAGAGAGATCTACTTCTTCTTCTTTTGTCAGTAGAGGTATCTTCCCCATTTCACGCAGGTACATTCTCACAGGGCTGTCTGAACGGCTCCATTCGAGAAGTTCTTTTTCTTTATGCAGATCAAACTCATCTTCCGGATTTCCTTCTATGAGTTTTTTGAGTTCATCTTCTTTTTTCTTTTCTTCCTTGATGATGACACGTTTTGCATATTCCGATGCAGAAGTGATATCTACTTTGGCATCAGCAGCCAACTTATGGATCTTCTTTGCTTGCGCAGCTGTAGGCTGCTTAGTAAACTCTTTTGCGATGTTTTCAAGTGTGACCACATCCCCTTTTTTCTTAGACTGAAATATTGCTTCTATGCTCTTCATACTGTCTTTTGTTGCCATTGAAAACCTTTGATGTGTGTAAGTTAAGTAAGGTAAAAAACCTTTAAGATATGATTAAGGTGGATTATACCGAAATTTTTTTACTTTTAGGCACTAAGTTTGTCAAATTTCATTTTTTTGGTTATAATCGCGAAAATTTTTATCGTATCAATATCCAAAATTACGCACTTTTGTTGTGGTGGTTTTGGTGAGAGGAATTACAGATAAGCATTGCTTTTTGTAAGTAGATAGTACATTTAAAGGATAATACTTTGCAAGGTAAAGTTTGGAAATTTGGTGATAATATCGATACAGATCTGATCATCGCAGCAAGATATCTCAATACCAGTGAGCCATCTGAATTGGCAAAACATGTAATGGAAGATGCAGACCCTGAGTTTGTTTCAAAAATGAAAGAGGGTGACATTATCGTTGCTGGTGAAAACTTTGGCTGCGGTTCAAGCCGTGAACATGCACCTATTGCTTTAAAAGCAGCTGGTGTTAGTGCTGTGATCGCGCCGACATTTGCTCGTATCTTTTATAGAAATGCATTCAATATGGGACTTCCTATTTTTGAGCTTGCAGAGGCTACAGAGATCAATGAAGGTGATGTGGTAAGAATAGATATGGATGCAGGAGAGGTTATCAATGTTTCACAAGCCAAAACATATAAATTCTCTCCTATCCCTGAATTCATGCAAGAGTTGGTAGATGCAGGCGGACTGATAGCATTTGCTAAAAAAGAGATTCAAAATAAAAAAGCGGCAAAGGCATAATCAAATGAGTAAAAGTTATAAAATTGGTGTCATTAAAGGTGACGGGATCGGTCCTGAGATCATTGATGAAGCTATAAAAGTTCTTGATGCGGTTTCTGTGGCACAAGGGTTTACCCTTAAGTATGAAGAGATGTTGCTAGGCGGTGCTGCCATAGACGAGACAGGTGTTCCGTTGCCTGAAGAGACCATTCAGGGTGTTAAAAAATGTGACGCTGTTCTTTTTGGTGCGATCGGAGGACCAAAATGGGATAATCTTGAGAGACATTTACGTCCTGAAACAGGGCTTTTAGGTCTGCGTAAAGAGATGGGAACATTTGCAAACCTTAGACCGGCATTGGTCTATGATGAGTTGGTGAATGCTTCAAGTCTCAAGCCGGAAGTGGTGAAGGGTGTTGATATCATGGTAGTGCGTGAACTTACAGGTGGTATCTACTTTGGTCAACCAAGAGAAATTCATGAAGACCATGCATTTAACACGATGATCTACACAAGAGAAGAAGTCAAACGTATCGCGATCGTAGCA
>DATCTA010000061.1:0-2350 GCA_036568165.1 Sulfurovum sp. | reverse complement strand
TCCTCGGACACATCACTCGCTTTTAAACTACTCATTGCCTCTTTGTAGGTGTTGCTGTCTATAAGCTCCAAGTCAAACTCTTTGTTGATAAAATAGTCTGCAACCGTCGTAAAATAGTGACTGAAAGGCTTTTTGATATTCTGCACTTTCTTTGAACCCCAAAGGTAATTGGCTGCTATCTTCTGGAACTCTTTTCTCAGTGCTTCTATCTCATCATCAACAGGGACAACTTTACCGTCCTCTCTTAGCATGAAGTTTCTGTTGAAAGCCATGGAGATCGAGTTCATCGTGTTTTGAAACTCTGTCTTCGCATTGCTTGAACGTTCAAGCAGAGCAATAAGCAGATCTTTGATCTTCATCTTGTCATAGTGTACTTCCTCATAACCAGGCACACTCAATGTTTTGAGATGAACCAGTTTACGAAGGTCTTTTACTCGCACTTCGCTTTTGATGCTGCGAAGCAGTATCTCCTGCAATTTTGCTTTAGAGTAGATATTGAGCGAATCGATGATATCTGTCACACGGTATCTGTTCTCATCAGCCAGATCCATCGCCTGGCATAATATGGTCTTTCCTGTAGTGTTCTTTATGACAATGCCTTTTGAAGCAAGATACTTCTCTTCCAATTCAATGGCATCCTGTACATACTCCTTGAGATAGAGATACTCAGGATACTCTTCAAGTTCGTGTACGCGCTTTACCAAAGAGGCGAATGCATACTTTCTTACATCTTCTGGAAGGTTATCATAAAATTCATATTTGAGGATACGTCTGGAGTTATTGAGGTTTGCATTGAATCTTAGAGGTTTATCGAATGACTCAGAAGCCTTTTTAAGCATCTTATCGAGGATGGTCTCTCCATCATGGCTAAACGCTGTATGACCGATGTCATGTAGAAGTCCTACTATCTTGCCGACTTTAAAAAAATTAAGATCGACATCATTTCCCAAGCGTGCACTGAGATTATTGAGGATATATTCTGTACTGAGACCTACCTCTACGGAGTGGCTATAGCGGTTGCGTATACTGTCTTTCGTACGTTTTGAAAGATACATCGGAATATCTTTTAGGCGTACAAAGACCTTGTGTCCGATGATATCCATCTCGCACTCTTCGACTGCTATATGATAGGTTTCTCTTCTCAAGAAATTCCTTTCAGGGGTTATTTTTTACTTACCCTCTGGCACTCTTTAACAAAGTGTTTTGCATTTTCTACCGGTACATCAGGGAGTATCCCGTGTCCGAGGTTGAAGATATGTCTCTTGCCGCCCATGACCTTTTGGATAGCTTCAACTGATGCTGTTGTCTCTTCTTGTGAGTAGAGTCTGCATGGCTCCATGTTTCCTTGAAGCACGTATCTGTCTCCAAGTTTCTCTTTGGCTAGTTCCATTGGTGTTCCCCAGTCTACACCGAAGACATCAAAGTTACCGTACACTTGCCCGCTTGCGATGAATGCCGATACACCTTTAGGGAACATGATCACAGGGATATGCGGGTATTTCTCTTTAAGATACTCTGCTATCTCAACCATGTACTTCCATGAGAACTCATCGTATCTGCTTGGCTCAATCGCAGCAGCCCATGAGTCAAAGATCTGTACCACATCTACACCTGAAAGGATCTGCTTTTCCATATAGAGCTTGACTACTTCAGTGACTTTTTTAAGGATATTGTGAAGAAGTTCCGGGTTAGAGTACATCATCTTCTTACAAATATTGTAGGTTTTGGTTCCCTGACCTTCGATCATATAGGTTGCCAGTGTCCAAGGTGCACCGGTGAAGCCGATCAGTGCTATCTCATCGCCCCTTGCATCCAGCTGCTCTCTAAGAAGCTTTATGGTTTCATACACATAAGTCAGTTTGCTTGCTGCCTCTTCACCACCGATCAGTCTGTCAAGGTCTTCTTGCGTTTTTAAAGGATCAGAGAATTTTGGTCCCTCACCTTTGACAAAGCTCAGATCCATCCCCATTTCATCAGGGATCACAAGGATATCTGAAAATAAAATAGCTGCATCCACACCTACGATGTCAAGCGGCTGAATGGTTACTTCAGCTGCTTTTTCAGGATTGTGGCAAAGATTTAGAAAACTTCCGGCTTCACCTCTGACTGCCATATACTCAGGCAGATAGCGCCCTGCTTGTCTCATCATCCATACAGGTGTATATGGGGTCTCTTTTCCTAAACATGCATCTACAAATATTTTACTCAATTACTTATCCTCTGCTTTTTTATCTTTTTTCTTTCCAACCATACCAAGAAAATATAGACCAACTGCAAGTGTTGCGATAGAGAGTGCCAAATAAAGCATCTCCAAGGGTGTTTTAAATGTCGTATGAAGCACTCTTTGAAA
>DATCTA010000060.1:0-6405 GCA_036568165.1 Sulfurovum sp. | reverse complement strand
CCTCGGCCTGTTCTGGCAAAAAATAAAAGGGATCTAATGCAATTCAATGGTTTTCCAAAAGAAGGGCTTGTCTTCCTTGACAACATTATCATCAACAACTCTAAAGAGTGGCTGGATGCACATAAAGAGGAGTATGAGAGGTATATCGTCTCACCAAACAAAGCCTATGTGGAGGAGATGGGAGAACATCTGCAAATACTCGTACCTTCCATTCATGCCATACCCAAAATAAACAAATCACTCTTTCGTATCTATCGCGATGCCAGATTTCACAAGCTGGATCCCATCAAAGAGCGTATAGGTATCATCTTTTGGCAGGGTGTCACACATCGAATGCAGAGCAGCTCTTTTTATATGCATTATGATCCTTTTGAAGTATTTATCGCTGCAGGTATACGTCGGTTTAAACCACCCTTGCTCTCATCCTACAGAGAGTACATCAAAAATGATGCAAAAAGAGAAAGCCTGCATCATATCCTAGAGAGACTCAAGAACAAAGGTTATAGCATCCCTGAGCCACAATTTAAGCGCTTTCCTGTAGGATTGGATCCAAATGACAAATATGCCTATCTGTACCTCTATGGTGCCATGTATGCTTACACAACATTTCCGCCTGATGAAACCTTTCATTCTGAAGCTATCATAGAAAAGAACTTTAAGATCTATGAAGATATGCTTGAGCTGCAGCAATGGGTCTATGAACTCACATGTGCTGAAAAAAATACACAAGTAGAATTCTGCTAAACTATTACTATCCAACTCTACTAAAAAAATATGGGAAGAGAAGAATATGATATCACTTTTTAAGATAGCAGGATTTACACCTTATATACTTATTATCATACTCAATGCCATGACGGACCTTGGTCATAAGATCATTCTTCAGAACACTATTTTTAAATCATATGAAGGTCCGGAACTCATCATACTTACTGCCATTGTCAATGCGTTGATCCTTCTGCCGTTTATCTTCCTTTTCTCTCCTGCAGGTTACATTTCAGACAGATTTCCCAAGACAAAGGTGATAGAGTACGCTTCTATGGCAGCCATAGGTATCACCGTATTGATCCTGATAAGTTACAATATGGGCTGGTTCTGGGTCGCATTTGGTCTTACTTTTGTACTTGCAGCCCAAAGTGCCATCTATTCACCTGCAAAATACGGTCTTATCAAAGAGATGACAGGCAATGAAAAACTGGCTGAAGCAAATGGAGTAGTACAGGCAGTGACCATCGCTTCCATACTAGCTGGTGCGGTTATCTACTCCATTTTCTTTGAGAACCTCCTGCAGGATGCAAGCAGACTTCCCTCAGAGATTCTTACCTACATCGCACCGGTTGGTTATATGCTTATAGGTGCAAGTTCAGTTGAGTATCTCTTGGCAAGAAGACTTGCAAAGAAATTCAAGGCTGTAGAGATCAATGGAGAGTTGACCTTCAAGCCTGATGAACACACGAACCTCTCCAATCTGAAAGAGAACCTCTCTGTTGTTAGGTACAATGAAACGATCTGGCTCAGTATCATAGGTCTTTCCATACTTTGGGGTGTCTCACAGGTCGTACTTGCCATATTTGGTGAACATCTTAAAAGTACGCTTGGCATTACCAATACGATCATCGCACAAGGGTTATTGTCACTGGCCGGCATCGGTATGATACTGGGCTCTATGTTTGCAGGCCGTGTCAGCAGGAACTATATAGAGACAGGCATCATTCCTCTAGGAAGTTTTGGTGTGGCTCTCTCCCTCTATATGATCCCTTCTCTAGACACTTTATGGTCATTAGGGACAGCGATCCTCTCTTTTGGTTTCTTTTCAGGGCTTTTTATTGTTCCGCTCAATGCACTCATCCAATTCTCTTCACCTCACCATATACTTGGAAAAGTGCTTGCAGGCAACAACTTCATGCAAAATGTGAGTATGTTCCTCTTCCTGATCCTCACTGCAGTTTTTGGATATTTTGAATTCTCTGCCATAGGCCTCTTTTATATTATGTCCACCATTGCCTTTATAGGAATGTTCTATACGTTTATCAAATTGCCACAGTCTCTGGTCCGTTATATTATCCGTATGATCATAAGGATGAAATACAACATGTACGTCGAAGGGCTAAAACATATCCCCGCTGATAAGGGCATACTGCTTTTAGGAAACCACATATCATTTCTAGACTGGGCTATCCTTCAGATAGCCTACCCCAAACAGATACGATTTGTGATCGAAAGATCATACTATGACAAATGGTATTTCAAACCATTCTTGGACTTTTGGGGAGTGATACCTATCTCCAGCCGCAGAAGTAAAAGTGCACTCTCAAAAGTATCTGAAGCACTCGATAACGGTGAAACCGTCGTGCTCTTTCCGGAAGGCCATCTCTCACGCAACGGACACTTGGGAACATTTCAAAGAGGTTTTGAAGTAGCGACAAAAGAGGTCTGCAATGCTGTCATCATTCCTTTTTACATCAGGGGTCTTTGGGAAGACAATTTCTCTTATGCCTCCAAAAAAATGAAACGCAACAAAAGTAAAGATATCACTGTGAGTTTTTCAAAGGCTATCAGTATACACTCCACTGCTTCTGAAGTTAAAAAATCTGTATTTGATCTCTCTGTGACAAGCTGGAAACACTATGCCCAGTCTCTGCCTACCATACAAAACGCATGGATGCATTCGGCTAAAAAAACAGCTAAGAGACTTTGTATGGCAGATTCTTCAGGTGTGGAGTTAAGCGGATATCAGTTCATCACGCAAACAGTGATAATGGCTGCTGCACTGAGATCAAAAGTAAAAGAAGAACAGAATATCGGTCTGCTTCTGCCTGCTTCAATAGAAGGTTCTATCTCCAATATGGCTCTGCTTACTCTTGGGAAAAGTATTGTAAACCTAAACTATGACAATAGTAGAGAGAATCTGATCCACGCAATAAAAACTGCCGGGATCACGAAGATCATTACCTCAACACACTTCATCTCCAAACTTAAAAACAAAGAGATTGAGATCAGTGAGATACTGAAAGAGATAGATGTCATCTATGTTGATGATCTGCAAAAAAATATAACTCAATTAAAAAGAATCATGATATATGCAATGGCAAGGCTATTGCCTGCATGGGTACTAAGTCTGGTATTTATCACGAACAGTAAAATAGACGATACAGCCGCCATACTTTTCTCCAGCGGTACCGAAGGAGAACCAAAAGGTATCGAATTGAGCCATACCAATATCATGGGGAACATCAAACAGACCACCACACTGATCAACCCTACAGATACTGATGTGATGCTGGGCACTTTACCTCTTTACCATTCATTTGGATTGACCATAACGACACTTTTGCCATTGATAGAAGGCATTCCTGTTGTATGTCATCATGATCCCGAAAATGCTTTGGGCATAGGTAAGATAGCTGCTGCATACCAGGCAACCCTGCTCTTTACTACAGCTTCTTACCTAGGCCACTATACACAAAACCCCAAACTTCTTCCACTCATGTTCAAACATCTTCGTATGGTCGTTGCAGGTGAAGAAAAACTGCCTACAATGATACGCAATGCATTTAAAGAAAAATTTGGACTTGATATCTTTGAGAGCTATGGGGCCACTGAAACGACACCGGTTGTTTCATCCAACATACCGGATGTTCTTATGCTGGACTCATGGAAACCACAGATAGGGCAAAAGATCGGTACTGTCGGTCTTCCATTGCCGGGATCGGCATTCCGTATCGTCGATCCTGAAACATTCGAAACCCTGGAAACCGGAGAAAAAGGCATGATACTGATAGGCGGTACACAGATCATGAAAGGATACCTTGGTGATCCTGAACGAACAGCTTCTGTGATAAAAGAGATGGATGGTATACAATGGTATGTTTCAGGAGATATCGGTCATCTGGATGAAGATGGGTTCCTTACGATCATAGGCCGCTATAGCCATCTTCAGAACATGAGAGACAAACAAGACAGTTGACAAAACTTTCAGGAAAACAGTACAGAATTTAAATACTCTTGGATACTACAATCAACTACACACTCATTGCACACTTATGCGCTACTATCGCTCAGTGACAATACCCATGGTAATGAACAGAGATCTGAGAGATTTTTCTGGTAACACTTCCTTACAAGATGATTTTATTTATTCATCCACTCTGTTTCATTGGGGAATGTCACTTTTATGATCGTAGGCTCACTCACTATATGTGATTATAAACATACTCCTCCCTAAGAGTGAGCTTACGATATAAATTACCTTCTTTTACAGATCTATAGCATATTGTTTCAGTGTTTCAAGATCGATCAGCTCAAGCATCTTTTTATGTGTCGCATGGATAAATATCTGTGGTGCTTTGCCATCCATATGCGCTTTTACGAAACTGTGCCCGCCAAGACACCAGCTCTGTCCCGGTTTGACACCGGCAAAATTGTACTCTGGAATCGGTGTCGAAAGGTCATTTCCTACCTCTTTGGAGTAAGCCAGGAACTCCTCAGTTGCATAGATACAGACTGCATGTACAGCAGGATTATGATCACCTGTATTACAGTATCCGTCTCTGTGAAAACCTGTCAGCGGTTTCAAACTACAAGGCTCCAAAGGCTCACCCAACACATTTAACGATTCTTCCATCATCATATATCCTTCGTTTTCAATTAAAAAATTATAGCTAAACGTTCTGCAAAAGTTAAAACTTTCTCTCTTCTTGTCATTGGTTTATAGGCTGAACCTTACTTTGCAGTACTCTTTTCTACACGGTCTATAAACCTGTCGATAATTTCGGCAGTTTGCTTCGGATCTTCAAGTATAGGTACATGACCTATCTCTTTCAATATAGCCAGTTCGCTTCCCTGGATTGTTTGATGGAACAAAGCTGCATTATCCAAATGTGTCATCCTGTCCCTGTCACCCCACAAAATGAGTGTCGGGATATGTATATTTTCTGCTATATCATTCAAACAGCACACATCCTTATACATATCATCATAAAGCACCTTTTCCAGATCACGTCTGGCGCACTTTTCCTCCAAAAGTGCATCTTTCATTATATCCGGGATATAGGGTAACTTATGCATAGAATAGTTTAAGAGGGTGTCAAGTCTCTCTTTTGTACAGACATCATAGAGCGGATTTTTTTCTGACCTTTCGACCAGTTTGACCCCGTCACTTTTTGTTTTTTCCAATCCCATTGAATCTATAAGAACAAGTGCTTTTAGATCTTCTTCATGGTCTCCTGCAAACCGTAAAGCAACTGCTCCACCCATGGAATGACCCAGAAGATAAAAATGCTTGATCCCTTTAGCCTGGGTAAATTGATGCAACCTTTTGGCTTGATCTGTCATTGTATAGCCTAATGTTTTCTCTGAAACACTTTCACCATGTCCTGGCAGATCTATCATAATGATATGATATTTGTCGTTCCATTCGGGAACGACCCAGTTCCATGTGTCTTTATTGCCTCCAAACCCATGCACCATGACCAGTGTCACATCACTTTTTAGATCATTTTCGGCATACACGATCTCACCAAAATCCAAACTAATGGATCTTGTCTTCAACCCCGCACTGTAACGTTCATATGCCATTACAACATTATAGATATTTTTCGAATTAAAGCCTGTGATACTCAGTATCACAAACAAAATAATGAAGATGGCTTTTTGAATAGACATGCTTAGATTGATCTTTTATACAGAGTACAGCATTCATATGGAGCTACAGGCTTGTTTGAATCCTTTTTTTGCGCATAGATCTTTTCAAGTCCCTCATTTTCAAAGAGTTTGAACTCATCATCATAGAATGGCCATGGCGGACCGCCATAGTTGTCCGTATCGTTCTGTGCATGTGCATACACCAGCAACTCTCCTCCCTTTGCAACAAGAGATACGATGATCTTCACCAGTTTTTCTCTGTCTGACGGAGGTAAAGACTGAATGGTCAACCCTTCATAAACAAAATCATACTTTTCTATCGAAGATCCAGGCATATCATAGATGTCTCCCACATGAAAATCCACATGACTTTCAGGATGCCTCTTCTTGGCCAAGGCAATAGCTGATGGAGAGATATCGATAGCCTCGACTTCATACCCGTGCTTTTCAAGTATCAATGCATCATCACCTAAACCACATCCGATCACCAATGCTTTCTTGCCTGAAACAGGCTGTTGCATACTTAAATGTTTCTCCAGATAGACATTGGGTGCGAGTGTTGCCCATGGTATAGCAGAGAGATTATCATGATCCGCATTTTTATACACTGATTCAAAAAAGTTTTGCTCTTGCATTTTTTCCTACCTTCTTCTTATGAGCAACAATCATTTGATGTACTTGAGCAACAGCTCTCTTCATTCTGTTTTGGCATACAAGAAGGGGTTTGGGAAAATGTTGTAAACTTTGGGACACAACATCCAT
>DATCTA010000059.1:0-17757 GCA_036568165.1 Sulfurovum sp. | reverse complement strand
CCCCTGTTATTGCATTTGCTATTTTGCCTTTTTGGGTATAGTTCTCAAAACTGTCCCAAAAACTGAGTATGAGTAAAAAACCTGGCAAAAAAATCGCTATAGTTGATATAAGTGCCCCAAAAAATGGTGAAGATTCAAGTATATTAGCACCAAGGTAAGAAGCAATGGTAAACATCGGTCCGGGTACTGCCTGAGCCAAAGAGTATCCAACCAAAAAGCTTTCACTTGTAATCATATTTCCCAGACTTTGTTCGAGCAAAGGAAGGACTACATGTCCGCCACCAAATACAAGGCTTCCAGCTTCATAAAAAGCAGTAAAAATTTTTATAGGCTCATTGTAATCAGCAAAAAAAGGTAGCAGTAAAAGGAGCGTCAAGAACAACATAAACGGGAAAAGTTTTATTTTTTTCGTTTCAGTGTATACTATATCACGTTTGTTTTTTATAAATATGCTTCCAAATAAAGCTGCGCCCATTAAAATAAAGATCTGAATGAACACGCCATGAAAAAATAGCAGTAGAAGTGTTGCTGCTAAAAATATGACTATTGTTGTTATATCTTTACAAAAGCTGTTAAACATTCCAAAAGCTGCATCAGCCACAATTACCACTGCAAATAATTTAAGTCCGGCAATCATTCCGTTTATAATAGAATTGTCACTTTGAGATATAGTTAAAGTTGCAAGAAGATAAAGGATCAAAAAAGAGGGTAATGTAAAAGCTACAAATGCAGCTATACCTCCTGCAAGTCCACCTTTTTTCAAACCTATAGAAAATCCTACCTGAGATGAGCTGGGACCTGGAAGAAACTGACTTAATGCTACAACTTTGGCATACGTTGCTTCATCAAGCCATTTAAGTTTTTCAACAAATGTTTTTCGAAAGTATCCAAGGTGTGCCATTGGACCACCGAAACTGATAACCCCAAGAAGTAAAAATCGATAAAATATTTCAAATAGATTCGTCATATAAAACCTCAAATATACTCAGATTGTACCCAAATGAAGCTATGATTTTTAGGGGTTACATTATGCAAAAGCCGTATGTTATTATTTAAGATCAAATAAAATGGTTTTGTAGCCTTCTTTTTCTTCATCATACATACTTACTTCAATCTGATCTTTTTTAAAGTCCCATTTTGGTTTTTTATCTATTTTGGTGTAGTGCCCATAGTCATCATAATATTCTATAAATCCAACAATTGTTTTCTTTTTAAAGTCTAGGATATAGGTATAATAATAGCCGACCAAAACACTGGTCCCAACATCCCCTCCAAAGCATTGTAGCAATTTTATGTCTTTGTTTTTTGTCGGCTCTAGGGATACTATTTGAGGCATACCGGCACCGATATGAAGTTTTACTGGTGGTTCAATTCCATCTATTTTTGCAAAGATATCATCGTTATCTTTATAAATGCTGTAGGGTTCATTTGCAATAAGCGTTACAGAACACAAAACAAGATACAGAAATAATCGCTTCAGCATAAAATTTATTTTTGCGTACCGTCCAGTACAGGAACAAAAAGACACTGTTCTATGGTTTCGGAGGTGATACGGCCATTTTTCTTGTAGTATCGTGTAATGATATGATAATTTTCTGTCTGTTCAACAGGTGCGAGCAGTATCCCGCCCTCGGCCAATTGTTCAAACAGCACTTCGGGGATCTCTTTTGCTGTAGCTGAAAACAAGATACGTTCAAAAGGGGCATACTGTTTCCAACCTCTCTGTCCATCATCAAAACGCGTTATGATATTGTTTATTTCAAGTTCGGAAAACCTGCTTTTTGCCTCTTTGAGGAGTTCATCTATACGTTCTATGGTAAAGACACGGCGACATATCTTACTGAGGATCGCCGCCTGATATCCGCTTCCGCAGCCTATCTCAAGGACAGAGTCAACACCAGCAAGTTCTAAATGTTGTGTCATTTTGGCTACGGTAAGAGGAGAAGATATCCATTGGCTTGCCGCTAAGGGAAGTGCTTCAAGCTGATAGGCAAGGTGCTTGAACTGAGAAGGTACGAAGGTTTCTCTATCCACTTCTAAAAATGCCTCTTTGACATGCTCTTCCAGTGGAAAGTGTTTCTCAATTTCTGTTACAAGATTCTGCCGCTGCAGTGCTTTTATCATGCGTTTTACGTACCTTATCCCAAGTAATGCAGAAATTCTATCTAAAATCTAGTTAAAAAGGCTTTTGGGCCACTAACCTATCTTTTCTAGTCCATAACTATATAGCGGCGCATTTTTTTAATTTCTCTAAAATCAATACTGCCTTCTATGGCCTCTTTTGCATCATTTTTCGTTACTTCCCCTGCAGGAGAGATGATAGAGGATGAACCTGCCATATCTTCATCACTCGAGTTTGAAACGATAACATAGCATTGGTTCATGACCGCCAACGCACGCGAAAGTATCTCCAGA
Source organism: Sulfurovum sp. (assembly GCA_036568165.1). Lineage (GTDB taxonomy): Bacteria > Campylobacterota > Campylobacteria > Campylobacterales > Sulfurovaceae > Sulfurovum. The sequence continues at coordinate 15,342 of DATCTA010000059.1, read as the reverse complement.
TGTCTCTTTCGGACTTTTCCCCATCTTGCGGGTATGATAACGACATCTGCACCTTCTATCTGTGCCCACAGTTCTTTAAAACGCAACTCAAAACACAGTAGTATCGCATACTTTACCCCTTCTATCTCAAAGGGTTTGATCTTTTTCTTTTTGCCTGCACTAAAATAGAGATCTTCATCTCCGAGCTTAAAGAGTTTCACCTTTTCCTGTCGATGTACGATCTTATGCTTATGGATAACCACTGCCTGGTTAATAAAACCATCCCCCTCTTCAAGGATCAATGTCACCACTACAATCTGATCTCCTACCTCTTTTTTAAGTGCCTTTAATGCATTGGCAGAGAATTTTGCAGCCGTAGCCATATGCTCATAATCAAATGAGGTTAAAAATACTTCCGGTGCAACAATGACCTGTTTGTCCTGATACAGCTTTAAATAAGAAAGAAGCGTATCAAGGTTCTCCTGATACCGTTTATGGGAAGGAAGCTGCAGTGTGACAACTTCCATAGTTTTAGGAATACTTAACATTGCAGGGTTTAAAAGTCGTCCAGGTCCAGACTTCCCTTGGAATAGTTTGTTACATTCCCTTCAAAGAAGTTTGTCTTTTGGTCATTGAACTGTGAAAAATTGTCTACCCATTTGATAGGGTGTTCTACATTGTAGATCTTTTCAAGTCCTACCGCATGCAGTCTTTTGTCTGCAAGATACTTGATATACTGCTCGATGATATCATCTGTAAGTCCCAGTATCTGCCCTTGCGTGATGTATGCACCCCATGCAGATTCAAGTTTTACCGCCGATCTGAACATCTCATACACATCATTGATAAGCTCTTTGGTAAAAAGTTCCGGTCTCTCTTTTCTGGTTGAATTGATCATATTTTGGAACAAAAGAAGATGTGTTACCTCATCTCTTTGGATGAAACGTATCATCTGTGCTGTTCCGAGCATTTTATCTGAACGCGCAAGCGTATAAAGGTATGCAAATCCGCTGTAAAAGTAGATACCTTCAAGAATTTGATTCGCGAACATCGCCTTTACAATGTTTGTATCTGTAGGATTATTGGTAAGATCCTCATATACTCTGGCAATTGCATCATTTTTCGACTTGAGCATCATGTCTCTTCTCCAGAGCTCATAGATCTCATCTGAATTCGTTGAGATACTGTCAACCATAACTGCATAACTTTGAGAGTGCAGGGCTTCTTCAAACGCCTGTCTTACCAAAATAAGATTGATCTCCGGTGAAGTAATATAAGGGTTGATATTGTCCATGATATTGTTCGTTTGGAGGGAATCCATGAAAATGAGCTGTGCAAGTACTTTATCGTATGCCGCTTTCTCTGCATCAGTAAGATGCTTATAGTCATTCACATCCCGCGTCATATCGACTTCTTTAGGGAACCATGTATTGTTCAACATCATTTCCCAAAGATTGTACGCCCATTGGTACTTGAGGTCATTAAGCTCAAATATCCCTGTAGGATCTCCACCGAATATCCTACGTTCATTTGTTTTTTCTTTTGAATCAGGGTTGTATATTCTTTTTCTATCCATCTCTACGCCTTGATAATTTTTTCATAATTTTAAAATATTATACTCACTTTGGCTGATTTTTAACCCAAAATAAACCTATGAATTCTACCGAAAAACAATAAGCAAAAAACCACTTGGTTCTTCAGGCTATAGGTATTAAAAATAGATAATATTTTTATAAGTAAATGTAAGATTTTAAGAGTAACTGGCAGCTCTTTTAGGGAAAATACTTAAATAATACGCATCCAAAAAGGGAGACAAGAATGCAATAAAAAAGAACTGCCTAGAAAACCCTGAGGATTTGAAGTGGGAAAAAGGGAAAAACCCTTCAGGATTTTCATAGTGCCAGTATACTCCCGTAGTGTGAAGCAAGTGTGAATTATTTTAACGTCCACAAAATACTTTTTTCAATGGCGTTTCAGAGAGGGAGAGCCCCCGATTTCACACCATGAATCTCAAGACTACAGATATGAACAACAATAATCCGTAATACTGGAAACCTTTAACTGAAATTTTGAATTTGCCGGCACATTAAAAGATTCCCCGCCTTTAATGCTGATCCACTCATCACTGTCTGGAAGCTTGACCTCAAGTTCTCCGGATGTGATCTCCATCAGTTCTGCTGCTGCAGTACCAAACTCATATTCGCCCGGAAGCATAAATCCCAATGTTTTTCTGCTGCCGTCTGAAAAATTGACCGTACGACTAGTAACTGCACCATCAAAATAGCTGTTCCCTTCCAATACTACGCTTACATTTTCAAAACTTTTCATCATCAATTCCTTTTTTGAATGCGATTATAACCAAATCCTTCTACTAAGTACTGAGAAATGCAATCCAAGACCAAAAATTATAAAATGATCACTCCTCTAAAAACCAATGACTAAAAAAGAGAGTAATATAAGCCTCTTTTTTATTTTTTTCATACCAGAGGTTAAAAATGAGATTAAAATGGTTTATCGTTTGATTTAGATGGCCTAATATCGATTTTAGAGTTTTTGTAATATTTTTTAGAAAATTTATCTGAACAGAAGAGGAAAATTGCTTATGCGTCCTGCTTGAGTTCATAACAATCTTTGTTCGTCAAGTCAGTAGTATCATTAGTTAAAACGACATTGGAAAGTTCAACATATTTCTTATAGATCTTATCACCATTATGTAAAATAAAATCTTGCAGATCTTGTCTATGTTTTCTAGTATTGGCTGACATGTAAATTTTATCTAGTGTTCTTATAAAATACTCAAACACTTGTCGGTCTTTTTGTGAAATTGCTTCATGTCCATAAATATAATCCAGTTGGGCCCTTATATTATCGGCTCTGGAAAAAAGTATAGATGCATCCAAGATATTCATATTTGCCTCTGCATGAATGTGTGGTTATTGACAACCCACACATTCCATTGATCTATCTTCTACATCTCCAGAAGATTCCGGTGATTGAGATCTTAGGTAATACGTTGACTTCAATCCAAACTTCCAGGCATTCATGTATATCTCATTAAGGTATTTACCGCTTGCCTTGTCAAGCGTAATGAAGATATTGAGACTTTGCCCCTGATCAAGCCATTTCTGTCTTATAGCTCCGGCTTTCACAAGCAGGTTCTGATCGAGGTCATAGCTTGGCGTATAGTACTGCCACGTATCTGCCGTAAGGTTCGGTGCAACAACAGGGATAAGACCTGAAAGGTTCTCTTCAAACCACTTTCTTTTATAAACAGGTTCTATCGCTTGCGTTGTTCCTGTAAGGATCGAGATAGAACTTGTAGGTGCGATAGCCATAAGATAACCGTTTCTCATCCCGTCCTTTTTCACTTTCTCTTTCAATCCCTGCCAATCATGGCTGTATCCGAAGAGCCCTCCTCTGTCAACAAGTTTGCATGCATTCTCATTTGCTTTGTCTATCGGGAAGATTCCTTTGGACCAGTCAGAGCCTTCAAATGTAGGGTATTGTCCTTTTTCCAATGCTAGGTTGCTTGATGCTTCGATCGCATAATAAGAGAATGACTCCATCACTTCATCTATTTTGGTGAAGTGGTCATGGCTCCCCCACGCTATCTGATTCTCGGCAAGCATCTGCGATTCACCCATAACACCCAGTCCAATAGATCTTGACTTCTCGTTGGTCTTCTTCACTTTGGCAAGAGGATAGAAGTTCAAGTCAATCACGTTGTCAAGCATACGGATCGCTGTCGGTACAACACGTTTAAGGTCTTCTGTCGTATGCACTTTTGCCAGGTTCACAGAAGCAAGGTTACATACAGCCGTATCTCCATCCGTCTTCTCTTTGTCTACTATCCATATCTGTCTACCGTTGAGACTGTCTAATGCCGTCACCTTTTTAGCAGGTTTTGTCTTTCCGCTGTCTACTGTGAGCATCTCATTTTCATCATAAGACTCCTGGCTCCCATCCTCAAATGTAAACCGTGTCTTATATGTATTCGGTCCTGTATTTTGGAAGATCTCTGTACAGAGGTTCGTACTTCTAATGACACCTACGTGTTTATTTGGATTGGCTTTGTTCGCAGTATCTTTGAAAGTAAGGAAAGGGTTCCCTGTTTCAAAATAAGATCGAAGCATCTCTTTCCAAAGACTCTTCGCAGAGACTCTCTCCCTTGTGATCTTGTCTTCAGAGTTTTCAAGCTCTATATATCTTTTTTCAAACTCTTCTCCATAAAGTGTTGTCAATTCTGGTACATCATACGGATCGAAAAGTGTCCACATCTCATCTGCTTCAACCCTTTTCATAAAGAGATCGTTCAACCACATTGCAGGGAAAAGATCATGTGCCCTTCGTCTCTCTTCTCCTGAGTTCTTTTTAAGATCGAGAAAGTCACGAACGTCAACATGCCATGGCTCAATGTAAACCGCTATGGCTCCTTTACGTGTACCAAGCTGGTCAACAGCGATGGCAACATCATTGGCGATCTTGAGGAAAGGTACGATACCCCCTGCTGCATGCTTGTGTCCATCGATGTATGAACCCATACCACGAACCAGTGACCAATCCCAGCCGATCCCGCCGCCGAACTTCGAAAGCAGTGCCATCTCTTTGTATCCGTCAAAGATACCTTCAATGTTGTCAGGTGTTGACCCTATATAACAAGAACTGAGCTGATGTCTAGGTGTTCTGGCATTTGACAACGTAGGTGTTGCCGCCATTACTTCAAACTTACTAAGGATGTCATAGAATTTTTTTGCCCATGTTTGACAATCAAATTCATTTTGTGCCAGGAACATTGCCACACCCATAAAAAGTTGTTGAGGCAATTCAATAGGTGTCCCGCTTCTGTCTTTGATCAGGTATCGGTCATACAATGTACGGATACCAAGATAGGTAAACTGCAGGTCACGTTCAGGCTTGATATAATTGTTGAGATCGTCAAGATCATACTTGTCTTTGAGCCCCAGAACGATACGCCCTTCTTTCTCACCTTTTTCAAAGTATTCACGTAAATGGTTGTACCCTGTAAACCCTGTTACTTTATGGTAAAGATCATACAGGAAAAGCCTTGCAGCAACAAAGGTCCAGTCCGGTCTGTCGATGTCGATTTTGTCAACAGCCGTTTTGATAAGTGTTTGCTGTATCTCTTGAGAACTGATCATATCACGAAATTGCAGTTTGGCATCTACTTCAAGTTCACTTTGGCTTACGCGTACAAGTCCTTCTACTGCAGCGGCCGTATATTTTTGAATCTTACCTACATCTAAAGTTTCTACTCTACCATTTCGTTTTACAACTCTGATCATTTTCCCTGTCCTTTTTTCTAGCTTGTCATCTGTTTTTATGACATTGATTAATCCGATTTTACTCAAATTTACCTTGCGTGTTTTTGAAAAGTTGTATCATTTTTAGGCATCTTTTTTATAAGATTTCGTGATAGTTTTTGAATGTGGGTCAGGCAGGTGTATTTTAAAAAATATAAGAGTTTTTTATACAAATAATTCGAAAAAAAAGTAATGGAAGTAAGAGTAATATTTCAAAACTGTATTTTATACAGCCTGAAATATTCAATGTCAGTAAGCGTCTATTTAAACACTCTTTTGAAGATCGCGTCTACATTTTTAGTATAATAATCATAATTAAAACACTCTCTGATCTGTGCTTCAGAAAGTGATCTACCTAACTCTTCATCCGCCAATAGATACTGAAGGTACAGAGATTCACCTTTATCGTTAGTTGAAGGTTTGCCCTGCTGTATCTCTTCCCAGACTTTCATCGCGTTTCTTTGTACGATCCTATAGGCATCTTCACGGCTTACGCCTGCTTTTGGAAGTTCAAGAAGTACACGCTGTGAGAAAACCAGTCCTCCTGTAAGATTCAGGTTTTTCATCATATTCTCAGGCATTACAGTGAGATTTGCAATCACATTATTCATACGGTGCAACATAAAATCTGCAGTAATGAAAGCATCCGGAAGCCAGAAACGTTCTGTTGAAGAGTGAGAGATATCTCTTTCATGCCAAAGCGCTACATTTTCCATAGCAGGTATTGCATAAGCACGGATCATACGAGCCAACCCTGTAATGTTTTCTGTTAAAATAGGGTTTCTTTTGTGCGGCATCGCAGAAGATCCCTTTTGACCTTTTGCAAAATACTCCTCCGCTTCATATACTTCTGTTCTTTGCAAGTGTCTAACCTGAACGGCAAACTTTTCTACAGAAGAAGCCATAAGTGCTAAAGCTGTTGCCAATCTGGCATATCTGTCTCTATGTACAACCTGGTTTGAACAAGGCTCAGGTTTTAGCCCCAATTCAGCCATTGCCAACTCTTCAAGCTCCAACGGGGCATGTGCAAAGTTACCCATCGCACCGGAGATCTGACCTACAGCGATCACATCCATAGTCTCTTCAAGATTTTGAAGATGTCTAGCCATCTCATCATACCATACTGCCAAAGTCAGACCAAATGTGATAGGCTCACCATGGATACCATGGCTTCTTCCCACCATCAGTGTCATTTTATGTTCTTCTGCACGTCTCTTGATAGATTCCATAAGCATTTTCACATCTGCGATGATGATCTCCAGTGAAGCTTTCATCTGCAGTGCAACACCTGTATCAACCGCATCTGAAGATGTCATACCATAGTGGAACCATCTCGATTCTTCACCAAGGCTTTCACTTACACTTGTATTGAACGCGATAAGATCATGTTTGGTAATCGCTTCTATCTCTTCTATTCTTTCTACAGAGAATGTAGCATTCTTAACGATTTTTTCACAGTCATCATCAGGGATCAGCCCTAATTTATTCCATGCTTTCACAGCTGCTTTTTCTACTTCAAGCCATGCTGCATATCTTGCATGCTGTGTCCAATGTTTTGTCATCTCTTCTCTTGCATATCTTTCTACCATTAGAAACCCTTATGTGTATAAAAATTTGATACAATTCTACCAAAATAGCAGTTAATAATACGACTAGTCGTATGAGCCGACTGCCGAATTCAACATAGTTTTTTGGAGTTTGTTCAAAAAATGTTCTATACATAAAAAAGGTGAAGTAGCGATGCCATTTGTCAAAGAGAAGTTTACAGTACCGCAAAAAATGCCTGCATTTGTGTTTATCATGCAACTCTTCAATATGTCACAAGGACAGGCACAACGTGTGATATCCAAGGGCAGATTGCTGATAGATGATACCTCGTTTTTTCGTTCCGGTGAAGCGATAGAAGGTGATGTAGAAGTCGTCTATTTTAAACCCGCTTCAAAAGGGAACAGACCACTCTTTCATACCAAAGACTTTATGGTATTTGAAAAGCATTCAGGCATTTTGGTTCATCCCAAAACCATGTCAACACCCTATTCACTCTTAGATGAGATCCGTGCCGTAGCTGGTGATGATGCCAATGCCACGCACCGTATAGATATGGAAACCTCTGGGCTGCTTTTGGCAAGCAAGCATAAAAGTTCAGAGTCCTATCTAAAAAGTTCTTTTGAAAACAGAAGCATTAAAAAATCCTATCTTGCATGGGTCGATGGAAAGATAACAGAACCCTTCTCTTCAATGGAAAAGATCAAAATCAACAATGACTACTCACTGACAAAACACAAAGTATTTATCTCAAGTGAAGGCAAAGCCTCACATACAGATTTTACACCGCTAGAATATGATGAAGAACTCGATGCTACACTTGTGGCATGCTATCCTCATACAGGAAGAACACATCAGATAAGGGTACATTTGTTTCACGTGAAACATCCTATTTTGGGTGATCCTATTTATGGCACAAGCTTCAAAGCTGCCAATGCCTATTTGGACGATGATTTGAGCCAAAAAGAACGCTTAAAAGAAACCGGTGCAAGCAGACTGATGCTGCATGCACAAAGTCTTTCTTTTGAAATGGGACCATCATTTCATATAGAGAGTAAAAGCGATTTTTCAAAGAGGAAAGATTTGATCTGTGCAAAAGAGGAAAGGGTGTTTAACAGTTGATCAGCACAGATAAAATTATTTTAAAGGAAAAAAACTATTTCTCATCATCACTTCTGGAATCATAGATAAACCAACCCACTCCGATCACTGCAACGATAGATATAAACCCCAGCATAAAAAGCTCTAATGTCGACATTATTTTGCTCCTTCCAATTCTTGTTCTCTTAACTGCCCGCAAGCAGCTGATATATCAAGTCCTTTTGATTCACGTATGGTACAGTGAAGACCTCTTTGTGTAAGATACTCCTGAAATTCTTTCATATCTTTTTCACTAGGACGCTTGAATTCAGTACCGCCATAAGGGTTGAAATAGATCAAATTCACTTTAGCCTTTATACCATCTAAAAGTGAAAGAAGCTTCTTCGCAGCTGAGATATCATCATTGACATCTTTGATGACAAGATATTCGAACATCACTCTTTTTCTGGCATTGACAGGAAAGTTTTTCACAGCTTCAATAATTGAAGCAATATTGTAAGCTTTGTTAATAGGCATCAACTGTTGTCTCAACTCGTCATCTACCGCATGCAATGAAATTGCCAAGTTCACACCCAGGTCCATTTTTCCAAGTTTTTCTATCTTGCTGCTGAGGCCAGATGTGGATATCGTCTGTCTATGTGTGGCAATAGCCATTCCTTCCGGATCTGCAAATATCTTTACAGATTTTGCTACCTCTGTAAGGTTGTCAAGAGGTTCTCCCATACCCATAAAGACAATATTGACACGACGGTTGGCATCAATCTCATTATCTTTCTTGATCATACGCAGCTGTTCGACGATCTCACCTGCTGTCAAATTTCGCACAAAACCGCCCTTTGCAGTCAAACAAAAGGCACACCCTACCTTACATCCTACCTGAGATGAGATACAGACTGTATAGCGCTCCTGATGCTTTACAGAACCATCTTCATGATACTCCTTCTCTTTCATTAAAAGAAGTACTGCTTCTACTGTATGTTTATCATGCAGTTCAAAAAGATATTTGCGGCTTCCGTCTTTAGAGTTTTGTACCATGACTGTTTTAAGAGGCGTAAGCGTATACTCCGCATCCAGTTTTTCACGCATCTCTTTTGGGAGGTTCTTCATCTCTTCAAAAGAGTCAGCATACTTATGGTAGATCCAATTGTATATCTGCTTTGCACGAAAAGAGGGCTTGATCAATTCAGCCAACTCTTCTTTGGTTAGATCTTGTATTATTTTTTTCATTTATTTACTTTCTTTCATATACTTAGTTAATCTAAGCATGGCTTCTTTATGATTTTTCATAAAGTCCTTATGTGCATTTTCATCACAGTAATTTGTTACGATAAAAATACCTGCCGCAGGAATATCAAAAGATTTTGCTACTTTCAATACTGCATAATATTCCATATTTTCCAAATGGATGTTTTTAGCAATATATGCTTTGCCCAATTTTTTATCTGTCGTAATATAATTAGAACAGTTTACTATTGTTTCACGTGAAACATCCTCTGCAGTAGAAACCATATTATCTATAGGAGTATAAGATCCTCCTGTAAAGAAACTGTTTTCTATATTGGCTGCGCTCTTTGATTCTATGATGTCAAAGATCTTCTTTTCTCCATAGGAACCTGCTGTACCTACGAACAAGATAAATTGTGGTTTTTGAGACAAACACAAACGTGTTAAATTGATCGCAACGTCTGTCATGCCTATACCAACTGGCAAGGCAAAATCAAACTGTTCGCTCTCTCCGGCACATATTATCATACTATCACATTCTCACTGGGATATTTTTCCCTTTAAGATATTTTTTTAATTCCATAATATCTATCTCTTTAAAGTGAAAGATCGAAGCTGCCAATGCTGCATCTGCATTTCCTATCGTAAATGCCTCTTCAATATGCTTCATAGTGCCAGCACCGCCAGATGCAATGACAGGGATATTTACAAGATCGCTGATCTTTCTGTTAAGATCATTATCAAACCCTGCTTTTGTTCCATCTGCATCCATAGAAGTTACAAGCAGTTCACCTGCACCTCTTTCATAAGCTTCTTTTGCCCACTGTAATGCATCAATACCCGTATCATTGCGTCCGCCGTGCGTGAAGATGTGCCATTTGTCCTCAGAAACCCTTTTGGCATCTATGGCAACAACGATACACTGCGAACCAAAACGTTTGGCCCCCTCTTCAATGAATGCAGGCCTTTTGATCGCTGCAGAATTTACACTTACTTTGTCACATCCTACATTAAGAAGGCTGTAGATATCCGATAGTTCTCTGATACCTCCACCTACTGTTAATGGGATAAATACTTCTTGTGCAACTTTTTTTACCACATCTACAATCGTATCGCGTCCTTCATGGCTGGCACCGATATCAAGGAAAGTGATCTCATCTGCACCCTCTTCATTATAGCGTCTGGCAACTTCTACAGGATCTCCTGCATCACGCAGTCCGACAAAATTAACACCTTTTACGACCCGACCATTATCAACATCAAGGCAAGGTATGATACGTTTTGCAAAATAATCCATATAAATTAGCTGTGTTCCTCTCAAAATTATGCTAAGATTATACAAAAATTATCCCAAACGTGTGATTAGTATAGAGTATAAAGGTTTATTATAGTATGATTATCAAAGATTTAGCCGAATTTGCAAATAAGAAATTTGGTCAAAATTTTTTAAAGAATGATATCTATCTTCACAAAATCATCCAAGCGATGCCCAATGACGACCTAAGGGTTGCAGAGATTGGGCCTGGCTTAGGTGATTTAACCAAAGAGCTTGTAAAAGTTCGAAATGTCACAGCATTTGAGGTTGATAAAAGATTATGTGAGCATCTTACTACGGAATTTGAAGAACCTATCCACAAAGGGCGCTTTGAATTGCGGTGCGGAGATGTGCTTGAGCGTTGGGAGTCAGGAAGTCTACTGGATGAACCTTATCATCTTGTTGCCAACTTGCCCTATTATATCGCGACCAATATCATCTTAAAAGCATTTAAAGATGAACACTGCCAGTCCATACTGGTTATGGTTCAAAAAGAAGTAGCCGTTAAGTTTTCTGCAAATCCAGGAGAAAAAGAGTTTTCTGCTCTTGCTGTACTTGCGCAAAGCGTGGGCAAGGCAACACTTTGTTTCGAAGTTGAACCCGAAGCATTTGTTCCTCCTCCAAACGTTACTTCTGCGGTGCTTTTAATTGTTAAAGAAACGTCCATAAATGACGAGAAGTTTGAAGCGTTCCTAAAGATCGCATTTGCACAACCGCGCAAAAAACTCTCTAAAAACCTTATGGCAGCTTTTTCAAAAGATATTGTAACTACAATTTTCGCAAAGTTGGAACTTGATTCTAACCTGCGGCCTCATGAAGCTGAGACATCTATTTATCATCACATATATAATGAATTAAAGGATAATTTAGATGGAAAACAACGATCAGAACAACGAAAAATCTCAAAATCAAGGGCAAAGAACACACAGAGATAGAAAACCAAACCCATACAGACAAAATACTCAGGGTCAAAACCCTAACCGTCCTAATGAACAGAGAAAAACACATCCCAACAGAAAGCCAAACCCTAACAGGGAAATAAACGGCAACGTGCAAGACAAAGAGACACCGGACGGGAATAGAAAACCAAATCCTAACAGGAAACCGCACCCTAACAGAAAGCCAAACCCTAATAGAAACCAAAACGTACAGGGACAGGGTCAAGGGCAAGGACAGAGCAATAAGCCAAACCCGAACAAAAAACACGGTGGGAACAAACCTGGCCAAAACCGTGGCGGTGGAAGTAAAAATAAAAGCAAAAGAAAAAACACAACCACTATCAATGAAAAAATGAGAATATCGCTTGAAGAGAATTTACGCGTAAAAGAAAAAACCATGAACCCGTGGAAACAGATCGACATGAGCAGTAGAGAGAAGGTGAGATTTACACCGCTTGGTGGTCTTGGAGAGATCGGCGGGAACATGGCTGTGCTTGAGACAGAAACAACTGCGATCGTGATCGATGTTGGTATGAGCTTCCCTGATGAAACGATGCATGGTGTCGATATCCTAGTACCTGATTTCTCTTACCTGCATGCGATCAAAGAGAAGATCAAAGCGATTGTCATCACCCACGGTCATGAAGACCATATCGGTGCTATGCCATACCTCTTCAAAGAGCTTCAGTTCCCTGTCTATGGAACACCGCTAGCACTTGCAATGATAGAAAACAAATTCAATGAACACGGTCTGGGTGCCCATACAAAACATTTCAATTATGTGACACTGAGAGAACAATACACTATCGGTGATATGCAGATCGAATGGCTGCACAACACACACTCGATCATAGATGCCTGTTCTTTGGCTATTGAAACACCTGCTGGGATCCTTATGCATACGGCTGACTTTAAGATAGACCACACGCCGGTAGATGACTATACCATGGACTTGCGTCGTTATGCCTACTATGGAGAAAAAGGTGTACTTTGTCTCTTCTCTGATTCTACGAATGCACATAATCCTGGCTTTACAAAGAGTGAAAAAGTTGTAGGAAAGACATTTGATACTCTGTTTGACCTGGCAAAAGGTAGGGTCATCATGTCAACTTTCTCTTCGAATGTACACCGTATCTATCAAGCAATGCAAAGAGGTGTAACACAGGGCAGAAAGATCTGTGTGATCGGACGTTCTATGGAAAGAAACGTTGAAACCAACAGAGCACTGGGCTTTGTGGATATCGAAGACAAACACTTTATCGAAGTGCATGAGGTACCTAAATATGCAGATCATGAAGTCCTTGTCGTTACCACAGGTTCACAAGGTGAGACTATGGCGGCACTTAACCGTATGGCGACCGATGAACATAGACATATCAAGCTGAAACCGACTGATACGGTTATCATCTCTGCTTCTGCTATTCCGGGTAACGAAGCTTCAGTTTCAGGTCTTATGAACAAACTTATGAAAGCCGGTGTAACGGTACGCTATAAAGAGTTTGGAGATATCCATGTTTCCGGTCACGCAGCACAAGAGGAGCAAAAACTTATACTGAGACTCATCCAGCCTAAGTTCTTCCTGCCTGTTCACGGAGAGTACAATCACATTGCACAGCATGCAAAAACGGCTGTAGCCTGTGGTGTGGATGAAAGAAACATCTTACTTATGAGTGACGGAGATCAAGTAGAGATCACCCCTAAATATCTCAAAAAGGTCAAAACAGTCAAGAGCGGTAAAACATATATCGATAATCAAAACAATATGACGATCGAAAACGATGTCGTTCTTGACAGACAAAAACTTGCTGAAGACGGTATCGTCAATGTTGTGGCACAGATCTCACAAACTAATCAGAAAGTATTAGGCAAGCCGGTAGTTACTTCACACGGTCTCGTTGCAGCCAAAGATGATAAAAAGTTTGCAAAAGAGATAGAAGTACTGCTTGAAACCATGCTGTTAAATATGAAACCTGAAGCGTTGAAAAACCATAGAGATATTGAAAATGACATACGTTCAGTAGTCAGAAAGCACGTGATCCGTACGAAAAAAAGATACCCGCTTATCATCCCAACTATCTTTATCGTATAACCTGTTTCTGCCTTAGGGCAGGAACCCAGTATCATTTATTTCTACGGCCTCTTTATTATATTCATTGAACAACATCTCTCCATAATTGTTAATTATGATATAATCATCAAAAAAATAAAGATTTAATCATGGACCTTATCAAAATTGCACAAGAGACACTCCGTATTGAAGCAGATGCGTTACATAAAGCTGCTGCACGGTTAGATCAAAATTTTCTGGATGCCATCTCCCTTATACTCAAGACCGAAGGGAAACTGATCATCACAGGTGTAGGAAAATCCGGACTGGTCGGTGCAAAAATGGCAGCTACTTTTGCCAGTACCGGAACTTCGAGTTTCTTTTTGCACCCTACAGAAGCACTGCATGGGGATTTGGGAATGATAGGGAAGAATGACACGCTGCTTGCTATCAGCAGCAGTGGTGAGAGCGAAGAATTGACGAAGATACTCCCGCATATCAAACGTTTTGATATCCCGCTAATAGGATTGACAGGAAACAAAAACTCATCCCTTGGTTCTTACGCGGATGTTTTTCTGGATATCTCCGTTGAAAAAGAGGCATGCCCCCTGGGTGCGGCACCGACCACATCTACAACACTGACCATGGCACTAGGTGATGCGTTGGCCGTTGCTTTGATGGAACATAGAGGGTTTAAACAAGAGGATTTCGCCTCTTTTCATCCTGGAGGTTCGCTAGGGAAAAAGCTCTTTGTCAAGATCAAAGACCTTATGCGAACAAAAGATCTTCCTGTTATCAACTCCAAAACGACACTCAAAGATGCCATTGTGACTATGAGTGAAGGTAAACTTGGTACGGTGCTCATTGTAGATGAAACAGATACCTTCATTGCTATTTTAAGTGATGGTGACCTTAGACGGGCCTTGATGAAAGAGGATTTCAGCTTAGAACACCTGGCCATAGAATATGCCAGCAGGAATCCTAAAAGCTATACCAATACAGAGCTATTGGCAAGTGAAGCCCTGGAGATCATAGAGAACGGAAGGATACAGCTTTTGCCTATTACAAACGAAAGAGGACAGATCATCGGGGTACTGCATATCCATGACCTGATCAATGCCGGAATTAAAAACAAATAATAAAATGAGATTGAATGAGACTGAACAAATATATATCACATAACACAAAATATTCAAGACGTGAAGCAGATAAGCTCATCGAAGAGGGTGAAGTGACTTTGAACAAGAAGGTCATAAAAGATTTTGCCTATGAAGTACAAGAAGGAGACCATGTCCTTGTCAAAGGGAGACCTGTCAAAGCAACCAAAGAGCTGACAGTGATCGTCTATAACAAGCCCAAAGGTGTTCTTGTCACGAAAAAAGACGACAGAGGACGTGCAACTATCTATCATAAGTTATCAGGCAAATACAGACATTTTGTACCTGTTGGAAGGCTGGATTATGCCTCGGAGGGACTTTTGCTCCTCACGGACTCTCCAGAGGTTGCTACAGCGTTAATGGAAAGTGGTTTGGACCGTACATATAATATTAAGATCGATAAGCCGATCACTCCAGAGATGGTCACTGCGATGCAAGAGGGACTTGTACTTGAAGATGCCCGTGCTGGTGCACATGAAAAGAGCAAGATCTTCAGTATGGAGTTTGCACCATTTGTGCATTTTGAGATCAGGGCAGAAGGAAAGCACTTTACAAAGCTTCGTGTCACCATTGCTGAAGGAAAGAACAGAGAGTTAAGACGCTTCTTTGCCCATTTTGACGCAAAGGTCCTTGACCTAAAGCGTGTCGCGTTCGGAGGAATAGAACTCAATAACCTGCCTACGAACAAAACCCGTTATTTTACACGAAGAGAGTA
>DATCTA010000058.1:0-3709 GCA_036568165.1 Sulfurovum sp. | reverse complement strand
CACGACGGATTCAAAAAAAACCAGATCCATTTCCTGGGAAGGAAGCATTTTTGTAGGACAAAAACTGCACGAGAGCCCACATACATTTGTAAGCTCTATGTATATCCGGTAAAACTTCATTTATCTTTATTTCATACAGTTGGAAAGATCAGTTATGTTTTTTGCACGATTAACACATGATATACGGGATTCCAGATCAATCAGATCTTCTTCGATGTTATCCAACAATATCTTTTTTCGTTTCTCATCCCATACGACAATATAATCATCCTCTTCAGTCCCAAATTGTGCTTTTATCTGTCTGAGGTTTTCCATACATTCATTTGCTTCCA
Organism: Sulfurovum sp.; assembly: GCA_036568165.1. Lineage (GTDB taxonomy): Bacteria > Campylobacterota > Campylobacteria > Campylobacterales > Sulfurovaceae > Sulfurovum. The sequence goes on along the minus strand of DATCTA010000058.1, from coordinate 3,377 downwards.
CAGGGCTCTCTTCCATCTGTAAGCATGCTCTTGTTTCTTTTAATACTTGCAATAATTGAGGTAATAGTACTTTTTGTCTTTCATAAATGTCTTTAGCTATATAATTGATAAATTTATCCCTCTTCTCATGACTGAATACAGTGATACCTTTACTTGCATTTTTATCTTCAGAAAGCTCCAAAGAGATATCCTTCAAGACTTTACAAAAATTTTCAACATCATATTTGGTTTTGGTCTTGATATCATCCTTAAAGAGTGCAAATTCATGTACTGGAAAATCCGGTACTTGACACTCATCTGCAGATGTATTAATATCAAAAACCGCTTTGACCGCTTCTTTGGTATATGTTACATCCAAAACATGTGATTCTAACTTCATGACAATATTCTTATAGATCCATTTTTTTACACCAGTACCTTCCCAGACATCACAAAGTACTCCAGCTACACTTTCCTGACCGACTAGAGTTAAAGAAGCTGTTTCAGCTTGCACATTGATGTCAGTCGAAACTTTTTTGCGTTCTAGAAGCTGTTCATTTTCGAAGTCTGCTGTGATGACTGTATCTATTGTCTGTTTTTCTAATCTTCTTACATGTTGTTTATGTTTGATCGCTCCTGTAGCAAGTACTGTACCACTCGCTTCTTCAAGTTTCACATTACCCCAATCCCTAAAACGTAATTTTGCTTTACCTTTGATGGTCAGGTTTGTATCGGGTGTAAGCTGAGATCCACCACTGATCTCATAAGCGACCATACCTGATTCAACTTCAAAAGGGTGTATTGGGACTTCAGCATGAAGAAGTGTTGCTCCCACAAGCAAAAAAATGGTCCTCATATAATGACTGACTGACATAAAAATCCTTATCAATATCATAGATTAGCCGCTTATTGTAGCATAATAAAAAACTATATTGTTAACTTTAAGCCTATTAGTCACTATTCACACACCGATATCATATCCTTTGGCACTGTTTTAAGAAGATAAAATAAGACTACACCGTACCTTTTTCATACCATTTTCTAAGCCATGCATCCACCGGGTACATAATACGGTAAATTGCCGGAACGACCAGCAAGGTCAATATCGTTGAACTCAACAGACCGCCTATGATCGCCAATGCCATTGGTGCATTACTCTCGTGCCCTGCTCCACCACCAAATGCCAGAGGGATCATTGCCCCGATCATCGCAAATGTGGTCATTAAAATTGGTCTGAGCCTTTTCTCTCCTGCTTCAAGTATCGCTTCATTGACCTCTTTTCCTTCTTTGATAGCCTGGTTCGCAAAATCAACGACCAGGATGGCATTTTTACCTACCATACCAAGCAAAAGTATGATCCCGATCATAACAAAGAGACTGAAATTGTTCCCTGTCAAATAGAGTGCAATGATCACACCTGTAAAAGAAAGCGGCATCGCTACCATGATGATAAACGGCTGAATGATCGATTCATACAATGCCGCAAGGATCAGATAGATTAAGATCACGGCAAGCAAGACAGCTGCACCGAATGCCGCATTGGTATCGGCCATATTTTCGATATCTCCTGTATAACGGTAGCTGTATCCTGCAGGAAGTATCTCTGCGATCTTCTCATCCACTACGTTCATGATCACATCCAGACTGGTCTCATACATACCAGAGGTTACCATGACTTTACGCTCACGGTCATAGCGGTTAATCGATGCAGTCCCGGTATGTTCCTCAAAATGTATCAATCCTTCAAGAGAAACAAATTCACCGTCACGGTTCTTAACCTGTAGCTTTTTGATATCATCAATAGTCTTTCGGTATTGGTCTTCAAAACGCAGGGTGATATCAAACTCGCGACCATTCTCTTCATAATACGATATAGCTCTGTCACTGGAATAGGCACTTGACAGAATACCTGCGATCTCATTTGCACTTACCCCTGAACGTTGTGCGTTTTCTCTTAGGATATTTATTTTTATTTCCGGCTTTCCGCTCTCATAATCCCTGTCGACACCAACTGCACCTTTGGTCTGTTTAAGCAGGTCCATCAGCTTCTGTGTTGTTTCGTTCAGTACATCAAGATCATTACCTGTCACAACGATCTGCACTGGGGCATTACTGCTGCCTGTATCGAATGGTGCGACCTCTTCCACCGTCACGATCATATCTTTTATCGTTTTAAATTCATCCGCATAGGATTGCACGACATCCTCTTGAGAAACAGATCTCTGTGATACAGGTTTGAGCTTCGCATAGATCTTGGCCTTGTGTATCTCTTCGGCACTGTTGTAACCGATCGATAGTACCGTATACTCTATGTTCTTATCACCCTGCATTTTATCAAGCATAGGCTGCATCTTCTTCTTCATCTCTTCTAGACTCGTTCCAACCGGTGCTTTTGTAAATACCTGAAACTCACTGTTATCCTGCATAGGTACGAAATCCATACCTGTTGAGAGTTTCGTGGAGGCGACCAATACACCTATGGTCACAATGATCGTAATCCATTTAAATCGGATCAAAGGTTTGAGTGTGGCGACATACATTCTGTCAAGCCCTACAAAGAACGGTTCTGTAAGATGAAAAAATCTGCTCTCTTTGGCACTCAATACACGTGCTCCGACAGTCGGGATGAACATTACAGCCACCAGATATGAGATCACGACACCTGCAGCTACGGTCATCGCAAACGAGTTGAAGAACATACCAACGATCCCGTCCATAAATGCAACCGGTACAAAAACTGCTAGCAATACTGACGAGATCGCCAGGATAGAAAATGATACTTCTTTGATCCCCTCGATAGATGCTTTAAACGGTTCCATTCCTGCTTCCATCTTTTTTGTGATGTTTTCAATAACAACAATGGCATCATCTATAAAGATACCAATGGCAAGCGTGAGTCCTATAAGTGTTAACTTGTTGAGATCATAACCCATCCAAGCAATAATGGCAAATGTCCCTATGATCGATGTAGGGATGGCCAGTGCAGAGACAATGGTCGCAGTAAGGTTTCTAAGGAAGAAAAAGACAATAATAATCGCCAGTATGGACCCATAGATAAGGTCGAAGGTCACATTGTTGATGTTTACCATGATCTTATCGCTCTGGTCCTGAAGAAGCTGCATTGTATAATCCTCACCGGCAATCACTTCCAGACGAGGCATCACCTCTTTCACACCTTTAATGATATCCAGTACATTTTCGCCGGAGATCTTTTTCACCTCAAGCATGACTCCCTGGTTTCCATTGTAAGAAGAGAAACTGCTGCTGTCACTTAAACCATCGACAACCCTGGCAACATCTTTAAGTTTCACCCCCGGTTTAAGGATCAATTCCTGAAGATCCTCTACACTGATAGCATCCGCTTTCACTTTGATGATAGTCTCTTTTTGGTCATTCAC
>DATCTA010000057.1:0-3742 GCA_036568165.1 Sulfurovum sp. | reverse complement strand
GGATGGAAGTTCTTCCCATAAAAGAGCTTTTGCCTCTTCTATGGTATGTATGTTTTTAGCTTTATCAAGAAAAGCATCCAAAGGAATTTAACCTTCTAAACTTACAGTGATTTTACCTTCAGCTATTTCTTGAAGTGCGATATCTGAATATTTCATACCTGATGTATCTATATCCAATTGTATTTCAGCACCATTCGCGATAGCTTCTGCTCTTTTACCTACTGCATTTGCTAAAAGGTATTTATCAAAATCTACTTTTTCGAGTGCTTTTGCTGTTAATTGTTCTGTTCTAACCATATCTTTTCCTTTCTTATTTCATTCTCTATTTTACAACTGAACAAAGGCTCATATCACCTTTGACAATAGCAAGAAGATTACCTTTTTCGAACATGTTGCATACAACGATAGGCAACTTATTCTCTTTTGCCAAAGCGATAGATGTATCATCCATTACTTTTATATGATCATTAAGTGCTTGATCATAAGTTAAAGTATCCAGTTTCACCGCATCATCAAATTTATTTGGATCTTTGTCATATACACCGTCCACTTTTGTCGCTTTGATAAGAAGATCTGATTCTATCTCCGATGCTCTTAACGTTGCAGCTGTGTCTGTAGTGAAGTATGGGTTACCTGTACCTCCGGCAAATATAACCACACGTCCTTTTTCCAAATGTCTTCTTGCACGGCGTACGATGAATGCTTCTCCGATCTCCTGCATATCTATCGCTGACTGCAATCTGGCTTCAAGTCCCAAATGCTCCAATGCCTCCTGGATAGCAACACCATTGATCACTGTAGCAAGCATACCCATATAATCACCCGATGTTCTCTTGATGATACCATCCGCTGCAGCGGTTACACCACGAATGATATTACCACCGCCAACGACGATACCTACTTCAACACCATTGTCTACAAGCTCTTTTATCTCACCTGCAATATAATTGAGAATCTGGGTATTAATACCATACCCTTCCTCACCTGCTAATGCTTCACCAGAAAACTTTACCAATACTCTTTTAACCACAGATGCACCTTTATATAATTTCGCGATTATATCCAAATGTGGTTTAGGAGGCGTTTAAACTCTTTCAAGACTATATCTCAATCAGCTTCAACGGGTCGATATGCTTAGAGTCTTTTGTGGCTTGGAAAATAAGTTTTTCATTGACTTTTCCGACAACATACCCTTTTTGTATCTTCGCACCTACATGGATCGTAGGAGCGATCTTGGAAAGCCCTGCATAGACCGTGTGTATCTTTTGGCTGTGAGAGACGACCACTACTTTACCCAGCATACTGCTTTTCCCGGCAAAAACCACTTTTCCGTTGAGGATATTCTGCACCTTTGAGTTTGAAGCAGATGACTTCAAAGTGATAGATTCATTGAAAATCTTGATCTTGTATATCGGGTCCACATAGGTACCGAACCTTTTAACCAGTTTCGCTCCAGGCAGAGGAGATATCGTTTTTCCGCCTTTGTAGGACATGGTTTGAGGTTTTTTGTATGAAGAGTTGACCTGACGTACTTTTTCACTCTCTTTATAGACCTTTTGCTGCTCTTTTTTTGCTTCTGCTGCAGCTAAACGTGCTTTTTTTCTTGCCTCTTCCGTCTTAGCTTTTTTCAAGTCTGCTTCAGCCTGTCTTTGTTTGGCACGTGCCAAAGCTTTTGCTTCACGGATCTCTCTTTGTCTCTCTTTTTCAAGACGCATCGCTTCTTTTTCGGCTGCAGCCCTTCTCTGTGCCTCTTCCACCTCTTTTTTATGCAAAATATTCAATTGTGCCAAAGTGTTACGGAGTGAATTTTGTTTATCTACCAGCTTTGCCAATATGGCATTATATTTTTCTTCATCCTTGGCAAGCTTTTGACGCAATTTCTCTTTTGCCGATTTTTTCTGTGCATACTCATCTCTTTTTTTGACGATCTTGACGATCTGGTTCTTTGTTTTATTGCGCAAATAAACCTTATCATCTTTCTGCTTTTTGAGTTTTTCAATATCAAATCTCAGGCTGGACAGCATTCTGGTGTTATGTTTTTTATAGGCTACATAGACTTCCTGCATCATGATGGATTCTTTTGTAGGTTCATGGGCCTTTTCCATAGCAAAAACAACAGAGAACTGTTCTGAAAGTAAAGAGATGAAGGCTTTATGTTTTTCTTCGAGTAACGTGCTTGTCTCTTTTAGATCTGCTTCATATTGTCCCAATTCATTCTGCAATGCAGTATACTGCTCTTCTCTCTCCTCTTGATCTTTTTCAAGTTCACCGATCTTTGCGTCAAGATATACAATGTCTTTCTCTGTAGATTTTATATCTTTTGCGATCTTACTTAACTGTCTGCTTGCTTTGCTTTTCTCTGCGGATGTCGTAGAGAGGTTCTTTTTGGACGTTTCGATCTTTGAAGTGGTCGTAGCACTATGCAGCAATCCTATAGCGGCAAAACAGATAAGTATAAAGGATCTCACTCCTGTACTCCCTTACTGCTGAAAACAACTGTATATACAGCGGTAATAACGATCATGATCGCAGATGCAAGCAAGATACCTATATCACTTAGCTTGAAAAGAGCTTCTTGATTCTGTGTCATAATGTCTATACCGCTTTGTGCAGCCCAGTAAAATTTGACATAAAAGAAGATCGCAGAAACCAGTATCGTGGAGAAGATGGCATCCACAAAAGCCATCCTGAAGAGTACTCCTGATCTTAACATCAACGGTGCACCAAAGATCTCCATGACCTGCATACGCTCTTTATGTGCATATCTCCATATCTCCATCTGTTTGATAATCAAAAAGAGACTCACAACAGCCATAAAAACAATAAATACTTTTAAGATAAATTTGATAAATGAAAAAAGTCTGTAGTTGGAATGATACGTGGTACCGAAAGTCTCAACTTTTTTGATGTTCTCATCTTCCTGAAGATCCTTTTTGATATCATCCAGTTGGGATGTATGCAAATAGGTATCTAAACCAAGATTATAAAAATAAGGCAGCATTTCCAATATCTCTTTACTGCTGCTCTTGCTTATCCCTTTGGCAACCTCTGAAACGATGTTTTCACGTTCAATCTTTTCAGCACTGCTGATATGGTCGTTTAGTGATTGAAAATCGGAAAGCTCCATAGGTTTTTTTGATACAACAAGCATCGTATATCCCTCTTTAAGCCCTTCTTCATACGTGTTCGTTGAACGTTCAAATACCAGGAAGAACTCTATCCCCAATAAAATCGCCATCAATGGCAAGATGAACATGATATGGTTTTTAATGAACTTCATAAACACCCTTGCTCTCTATGATAAAATGCCTGTAAGGCAATGAAAAGATCGTTGGGATCTTATGTGTTACGACAAGGATCGTAGTATCAAGCTGCTGACATGCATTTTCCATCAGGTCCCAGATCACATTAGAAGAGTATTCATCCAGGTTACCCGTAGGCTCATCCGCTAGGATCACTACAGGGTTTTTTGACAGAGCTCTTGCGACACCCACACGCTGCTGTTCTCCACCGCTCAATTCCAATGGATATCTGTCAGCATATTCTGCAAGTTTTACATGCTTAAGAAGCCTGTGTGCCTGCGTCTCTTGTATCTCGGTCGGATAGCCTGCTATCATCAAAGGCAGAACAACATTTTTTTTCACTGTCCACTCATTGATCAGCTTATAATCCTGAAAAATGATACCCATGTGTGTGCGCAATTCCTGCAATTTGTTCTGGCGTATATTGGCTAGATCCTGTC
>DATCTA010000056.1:0-3191 GCA_036568165.1 Sulfurovum sp. | reverse complement strand
CCAAGGCAACGTTTGCAAATCATGGCTTACGTGATCTGTTTGAAAAAGCATCAATGAAAGTACTCGAAGGAAATAAGCTCTCCAATGCACTTCAAATGTCAAAAGGCGTAAAACTCAAACGTAATTTTATGCAGTCTTTGGCCCTGGGAGAAGAGTCAAGCGAAGTAGCCCAGATCCTCGACAACACTGCCAAGCTCTATGCTGAAGAGAATGAGGACAGGCTCAAACTCCTCCTGGGGCTACTGGAACCCTTTATGATGCTCTTTATCGGCGTCGTTGTAGGTATCATCGTTGCAGCAATGCTTCTGCCTATCTTCACCATGACACAAGGGTTGAAATAAAATGTCAAGCGTAAGTAAACTCATATTTGTTATATTTGTCACGTTGTATCCTCTTCATGCAGATGTCATTGGGGGAGGCGCAACGCTTGGTTTCTTTAGCCATGACCCTGATGGTGATGCCTCTTACCAAGGGACTTCTGCTAACCTCAACGATACTTTTGGATTCAATGAAAAGCAGGATATCTTCCTAAAAGCCTATCTTGAACATCCTCTGCCTCTCTTGCCCAATATAAAATTAGGATATACTGCACTTTCACATGAGGGAAGCAGCAATGTAGATGACTTTACATGGGGTGATATTGTAAACTACAGCGGATCGATTGACAGCCGGTTGTCACTTGACTTTACAGATGTGACACTCTATTATGAGCTTCTTGACAATTGGGCCGAAGTGGATGCAGGGCTTACCTTTAGGTATATCTGCGGAGATATGGGTGTGCATAGCACTGATGAGAGTGATAGTGTGGATTTTACGGCCTGGATACCCATGCTCTACGGCAAAGTTCGTTTCAATATGCCTGTAACCAACCTCTCATTGCAGATCGAGGCCAATGCCATCAGCTATTGGGACGTCACTACCTATGATTATGAACTCTCTGCACGGTATACGGTACTGATGGGACTGGGGTTGGAAGCAGGTTACAAGGCACTTCATCTAAACAGTGATGAGTTAGTAGATGGGTTCAACGCAGATATCGGCTTTTCTGGACCTTATGCAGCTGTAATTTGGGATTTTTAATGGCAAAACAACGCTTTAGAAACATCAAACAAGGGAAGATCAAAGCCTCCTCTCCTAAGAAAAAACCTGTACCTCAACGTAACAATTATGCGCCTGCAAGTTTGAAAATTAAGGCCTTTATCACGGATGCCTTTATGCTTCTAATGCCTATAATGTATGTTGTGTTTTACCTGGTAATGGATGGTAGAGAAGGTTTTGCTGAGCATAGACTGGCAGGATGGCTCTATATACTTGTGCCTCTGGTCATCGTGCAGACCATTTTTATGTACAAAACTGGTCAGACACCCGGTTACCGTGCCTACAACATTACCCTCATCGATGAAAATACGAAAAAGAAGCCCTCTTTGTTTGTTGTCCTTTTTAGAAATTTGGCTGCGATTCTCTCGTTCTTCACCATTTTGGGTTGGGCACTAATGTTCTTTAGAAAAGACAACAAAACACTGCATGATCTCCTCTCAGCCACAGCAGTCGTAACTAAAAAATGAAACAGTACAGTACCCTTTTTTCACCCCTTTTAGGTACCTACTACTTTTTTTACTTTGCTTTGGTCGGTGTCTATGTCATCTTTATGCCAAAAGTGCTGCTTGATCTTGGATATGAGCCTCTTGAAGTGGGTATCATCTATGCAGCTGCACCGTTCATGCGTTTTTTACTGCCATTTGCATTTCGTCATTTTCTCTCTTTAACACCGAAGGTCTATCAGCTCTCTTTACTTTTTACTTTTTTGGGGACCCTGCTTTTCCTTGCAACCATCAATCATTTTTGGGTCTATCTTACGGCGAATCTTCTTTTTGGTGCAGCAATGGGTATCTCGCTTCCATATGTCGAAACCATCGCACTGGCGTCTTTGACAAAACAGCATTACGGCAAGGTCCGTCTGTGGGGTTCTATCGGCTTTATGGGTATTGCTCTATGGTTGGGAAAAGTGCTCACCACCCCCTATGAGGCACTCTATTACTTAAGTGTCATGGCATTTCTGACACTTCTTTTTGGTGCCGTGCTTACAAAATATGACATGGGGTCTCACTCCACGCCCCAGGAAGACGCCTCTTTCTCTCTGTCGAAATATTGGGCCTTCTGGGTATCGATCTTTTTGATGCAAGTGGGATTTGGCGGTTTCTACAACTTCTTCACCATTTATGAAACAGAACATGGCGTCTCACTTCAAATGACAAGCTGGATGTGGAGTTTTGGTGTTATATGCGAGATCTTTATGCTCTATTTTCAAGGTCCGCTGCTGCAAAGAAACCTGCTAAACATCCTTCAGTTTGCCACGCTCGTGACTGCCTTAAGATGGATGATACTCTATCTCTATCCCGAGTCTGTCGTACTCACTTTTGCATCCCAATCCCTGCATGCTGTCGGTTTTGCCCTTTATCATACTGCTGCGATCACCTATGTCTTTTCGCTCTATACACAAAAGAAACTTGCCCAGCAATTTTTCCTGGGCATCGCATTTGGCCTGGGAGGTTCAGTGGGTGCCGTACTCTCGGGGCAGATCTATGGAGAGTATCTTTTCCTGATTGAATCTATCATCACCTTTATGGCATTTGCTATACTGTTAGTGCATCAAAAACGCAAAGAGAGTATAGCCTCATGAAAAAAAACAAAAATGCTGTCATTTTTGCAGGAGGCAAGAGTTCCAGAATGGGTGAGGACAAGTCTCTTCTGCCTTTTGGCGGATACCCTACGCTTGCCCAATATCAACACGCCAAACTCTCTGAACTTTTTGACAATGTCTATATCTCGGCCAAGGAAGATAAGTTTGATTTTGAGTGCAAGGTGATCAAGGATATCCTCAAAGAAACTTCCCCTCTTATAGGGCTAATCTCTATTTTTAAAACACTGCAAGCAGATGAAGTGTTTATCCTCAGCGTTGATGCACCGTTTGTGGATGAAGCGATCATAGAGACTCTCTTCAAACATGATCACATTATGCTGGATGTTGTCGTGGCACAAAGTCCAGGCGGTATCCAGCCGCTTTGCGGGATATATAAAAGGTCTATCCTGCCTTTGGCCTATGCGCAACTGAAAAAAGGCAATCACCGCCTAGGTGATCTTTTAGATCTTGCACGTACCTCTTTTGTTCGATTTGAAAAAGATACGCCTTT
>DATCTA010000055.1:0-8329 GCA_036568165.1 Sulfurovum sp. | reverse complement strand
AAAAACAGGTTGGAAACCAAAAGATCCAACTAGAGCTACACTTGAAGCACATATTGAAGCAGGTCTTGGTGAGATATGGGAAGAGGTAGAGTTCTGGGCAAATATCATGGTTCACCATGTAGATCCTGATGGAAGTTTAGGTATCAGAAAGCACTGGGCATCTAAAGAGGATCCGTCAAGAGCGGTAACGATACCAGAGTGGTACCAAGCAGCATTTGATCTGCTTCCTAACCTTAGAGAGGCAGCAAAGGCAGCATATCCTGATTCTAGGTATCCTAACTATGAGATGATGAGAGATAGAGGTACTTGGCTGGAAGAGGCTAACATCTATAGACCACAAGAGAGAGCACTCAAAAAAGTAGGTTCAAAATATATTGCTCATGGCCATGAGTTTGATGAGTCTCAAATCAGAAAAGATGAATTTGGTATTATTTTAGCCACTGATGATCATGGAAAAGAGGAAGCTATCGGTATTGAAGTGGATGGCGAAATTGTTGAAGGATTCCATACTAAGAGTAAAAAACTTGACTTCTATTGTCAATGGTTTAAAGAATGGAAATGGCCTGAGTATGCTATACCTATCTATCCGACAAATGCAGAAGATAGAAAAAAAATGACACATGTTGTTACACAGGTACACCATGACTTTATGCAAAAAGAGAATGAATTTGCATTGAATACAATATTCAGATTGTCATATATGATCCATACACGTTCGGTGAACTCAAAGCACCTCATGGAGATCTCTCAGAACCATAACCCGATCTGGATCAATACAGAGGATGCGAAAAGATTGAACATCAAACGTGGTGATCCACTCAAAGTAACGATCACAGATACAGTTTCTGGTCTTGAGTCTGGTTATTTCATTGCAATGGCTGTACCGACAGAGGCAACAATGCCAGGTGTACTTGCAAACTCTCACCATGCGGGTAGATGGAAGCTTAAAAATGCTGTAGACATTCCAGGGTTCGAGCACAAGTTGGGTGTTATGGGCGTTGGAGCACCGCTTTACGAGATGACTATGGATGGTAAGATCGGTACAATGAAACCGACACAAGGTATTGATGCAGGTCTGAACGAGAACAAAGACTCTTGGCAGTTTAAAGAGTATAACAAAGACCTTGACAACATTTGGTGGGATGGTCTTTCTGGTTCATGGCAGAATGCAGTAGCACCTTCACATCCGGATCCTGTTGCAGGTAACCATGCATGGCACCAAAAAGTGACTATCGAGCATGCAGGAAAAGATGATCAGATCGGTGATATCTATGTAAATTATGAGAACAATATGAAAGTGTACCAATCATGGAGAGACAACTTAACGCGTCCTCTTAATGAAAATGATACACTAAGACGTCCTAAAGAGATCAAACGTCCTCCAGTTCCTTTGACTGACAGGGCTTATTCAGTAAATATTACTAAATAATAGTAATACGATTATGTTCCTGTCATATGACAGGAACATAGAAAACTACATATACAATTTCCTAGATAACTAATATTATTAAGCCTTATTTATCTTGAAAGTGGTATAGTGCCAAATAATTAAAATGAAAGAACAATATAAATGGAAGAATTAGAAGTAGCATTAAAAAATCGTATAGCTTTATACGGATTGATCTCAAGACTTATGATGAAGGAAGTTGATGATCGATTTTTAGATACGATAGAAAAAGATGAAGATCTTCTTGCCCTTTTCCCTAATTATAAAGAGTGGGAAAAACGCAAATCACTATCACGTAAAGATCTCATTAATACATACTATAATGTAGACTTTAGCAATCTCTTTTTGATGCATTTGGTGCCTTATGAAAGTTTTTATACCAGAGATGACCAGATGATCGAAAGTGGTGGAGATAACCCTCTGCTTGAGCTTTATCATGAATTTGATTTCTCAGTAGAATTGTCAAAGGCAAGGGTTGTAAGTCCAGATCATATAGGTATCGAGTTGGAATTTATGTACATGCTCAGTACGGCGGCATTAAAAGCCTTCAATGCAGACGATAAGGACTCTTTATGTGAGTTATTCCAGGTACAGCGTGCATTTTTAAAAGAACATCTTTTAGAGTGGGCCCCTCTTTTCTTGATCAATGCAAAGCGTGAATCAAGAACACCACTATATCATGATGGTACAGAACTTACTTTGGAATTCTTGCTTTCTGACTTTGAGTATCTCACTGGTCAATTGGCTGAGTATTGTAGGAACCCTGCGTAAAAATGCGTTTACATTTTAATCTCTCAGCCTGTGTTAGAGCAACGTCAAAATTCTCAGAATGTACTAAGTGTGTTGATGCTTGCCCGGAGTCTATTCAATTGATGGATAACCTGCCTTCTTTTGCCAATAAAACGGGTGTGGAAGCAGCAGCATGTATCGGTGCCTGTCCAACCGAGGCATTTTCTTTGACAGAGTTCTCGACAACGGAGTTCTTCTTTAATTTTCTAGACTCAAAAATCAGACTGATCTCTCCGAAGATCAATGTTCCATGTATCTCGGTATTGAGTGTCGAACATCTTATCTCCTTGGCCTTGGCAAGTGATGAGACCATTACTTTGGATATGAGTTCCTATGACAAAGAGAGTATCTTGTACGAACAGATAGAAATGCGTATCGATGAAGCAAACTTTGTACTTAGCTCTTTTTCAACAAAACGACTTGAGACCAATATGGAAAAAGTTGTCAGAGAAGAGAAAAAAGAGAACACAGCCTCTTCAAGACGATCTTTCCTGGGAAATGCATCGCTTAAAGGTGTTATCAAACATAAAATGACCTTTGATGAAGCAGTAGAAGCAGATGAGTTAAATGCATTCAAGCTCGATACGGTGACCATCAGTAAAATAAAACAGAAAAATCTTCCTGATAAACGCAAGATACTTTTTACAACACTGAAATATGCTGGTGTACCTGACCATTTTGATGTGTTGGCCGAGGAGGATATCTCTTTTGTTTCACAAAAATATGTAGATGATTCCTGTACCAACTGTCAAATATGTTACCGTATCTGTCCAACAGGTGCACTTTCATCAAATGCAAAATTTTCTTTGATCCATTTTGATGCGATGCTCTGTGTGAAATGCCATCTTTGTCATGATGTATGTGAACCCGATGCCATACATTTGCAGCCTGGTTTTGAGATAAAAGAATTTTTCGAACCAACACAGCGGACCCTGGCAACATTCAACATTAAAAGATGTCAAGAGTGCGGAAATAGTTTCACCTATACAGGAGGTGAACAGATCTGTCCTCGGTGTATGGTCGAGGAAGAAGAAGCCATGTTCTTGCATTCACAAGCTTTGGAAATGAGTAAAAATAGAGACGAGAATAACTGATATGCAGCCACATGAAATAAAACCTGATACACGTCTGTGTACGATACTCGGATACAATGCTCAGACTGGGTATATGAGAAAGTATTTTAACAAGATCATGAAATACAATGGGCTGAATGCTACTGCCATAGCACTCAATATCACAGATGAGCACTTTGATTTCACTATGAGAAGTGTAGGAGAGTCTAAAGTAGATAAGATGATGATAGAGCGTGAATTTTCCCAAAAAGCGCTGCAGTACTGTGAAAGTCTAAATGAATGTGCAAAAGAGAGAGGACGTGTTGATTTTATAGAGGTCAAAGAGGGTAAAGTGTATGGTTATTGTTTAGATGACGATGCACTTGCACTCTTTGAAAAACCCGAATTTTTAGATGACCAGATCATCTTTGTAGCTAAGATGATGATACTTGCGAACCGTTGGTTTGGAGCAAAAATAGATATAGATGAGATACCAATGTTGATAGGAGAAAACAAATGAAAGATTTAAGAAAAGACTTTGATAATTTTGCAGAACAGAATTTTAACGGAATCCCTGCATTATGTCCGGATGGACAGTGTGATTCAGATGAAGAGGCAGATCTTCAGGATTACCCTTCATATACCGATGCACTTTATGCAAAACTGATAGCGCCCCATGCAAGCGGTATCTATATCTCACGCTGGGATCTGAAAGAGATCGCTTTAGCAGCAGGTGATTCTATGGCGATCCATCCGCGCAAGCGTATGTTCGAACTGCTTATGAAATATACAACAAGCAGAGAAAATATGGAAAAGGTCCTTGATGCACTTGAATCACATATGGAAGATAAGATCAGGGTCTATACAGAACTCATGACAGATTTCCCTGCATCAAAAGAGATCTTTCAACCAAAAATAGATAAAGCCAGAAAAACATTGAAGCTGTTCCCGCAAATCCTTGAAGAGTATTTTTCGGAATAATTAGAGTTACCCTTATCATTCTTGCAGTATAATATTTTATATTAACACTGCGAGGAAAACATGTCTCCTATAACCAATGAAGAAATTTTGGCATATCACGAGCAAGGGAAAATAGGTATAAACCTGAAAAAGCCTTGTGAAACACAACACGAACTATCTCTAGCCTACACTCCGGGTGTAGCCGTACCTTGTCTTGAGATCGCCAAAGATGAGACGCTCTCCTTCAAATATACCAATCGTTCCAACTTAGTGGCGGTCATCTCTGACGGAACCGCTGTATTGGGACTTGGAAATATCGGACCTCTTGCATCCAAACCCGTGATGGAAGGTAAATCAGTTCTGTTTAAAAAGTTTGCCAATGTAGATGCGTTTGATATAGAGTTGGATGTACATACCGTAGAAGAGATCGTTACGACATGTAAAGCGATCGCTCCTACTTTTGGCGGTATCAACCTGGAAGATATCAAAGCGCCTCAATGTTTTGAGATAGAACAGCAGTTACAAGAAGCATTAGATATTCCTGTATTTCATGATGATCAGCATGGTACAGCTATTATTACGAGTGCAGGATTGATGAACGTGCTTGAATTGACAGGCAAAAAAATTGATGAGATCAAGATCGTTATCAACGGTGCAGGTGCGGCCGCTATCGCAAGTGCAAATATGTATCGGCTTTTGGGTGTGAAAAATATTGTTATGTGTGACAGTAAAGGTGTGCTTACTACCAGCAGAACGGACCTGAATGAATTTAAAAAAGCATTTGCTGTAGAGACAGAGGCCAAGACACTGGATGATGCGATCAAGGATGCCGATATGTTCCTTGGTTTAAGTGTGGGTGGTGTATTGAAAAAAGAGATGGTAGCGAAGATGGCACCGGAACCTATCATCTTTGCTTTGGCAAATCCTACGCCTGAGATCTTGCCTTCTGAAGTCAAAGAGGTAAGAGATGATGCGATTGTAGGAACCGGACGTTCAGATTATCCAAACCAGATCAATAACGTACTGGGCTTTCCATTTATCTTTAGAGGGGCATTGGATGTGCATGCCAAGAAGATCACTGAAGGAATGAAAATGGCAGCAGCCAAAGCATTGGCCGCATTGGCTAAAGAACCGGTACCTTATTATGTAAAGGCAGCATACCATAACCAAGATATTACCTATGGGAAAGAGCATATTATTCCTCTGCCATTCAATAAAGAGGCATTGATATGGGTTGCATCAGCAGTAGCTAAAGCGGCCTTTGAAGAGGGTGTTGCACGTGTTGTCAGTTATGACCATGAGGCCTATAAAGCACAGTTAAGAAGTATCATTTACGGAACCTCAAATAAGAACAAATAACTGATGAATATCAAATCCTACATAAATCTTTATGAACTCTTGAAGGTCAATCCCTCTACACGTGAGGAGAACCGAGCTTTTGGTATCACGCACGTAATGCTGAAGAACAAACCTGTCGGACAGCTTTTGGCTTGGATAGAGGAGCATAAGCACAGGTTGGCAAAACCTTTATTGAGTGAAATATTTTCATCCTATCTCTACCGTGTAACCTTTACACTTGTACTAATAGCTTTTGTATTGGGATTTTTAACAGGGATCGGTCTGCTCTCCTATAGCGGCCGTGAGCCTGTAAATGTTATCTATTTTATCACTGTTGTTATTTTCTTTCCTCTTTTGACACTCTTTCTTATCTGTTTAGCCATGATCAGGGCCAGCAGTGCTCAAAATGTATTGATACATCTCTCACCGGCTTTTTGGATGGAGAAGATACTGGGTCTAATGCCTGCTAAAGTAGAAGAGAGCATCAAAACATTCCAGATCAACCCTCTGCTGGCAAATTGGGTGATCATCAAACGTTCTCAACTTATTGTGCTGTTCTTTTCTTTTGGTCTGCTTTTGGCACTTTTAGGCGTTGTCATCACCAAAGATATCGCATTTGCATGGAGTACCACACTGCATATCACTCCTGAGGGGCTTCATGAATTTTTGACCATGCTTGCATTTCCGTGGAGAGAGATGGTACCTGCTGCAGTCCCAACATTAGAACTTATTGAGCAAAGCCAGTATTTCAGGCTGGGGGAGAGACTGGATGAGCATATGATCGCTCAAGCATCGCAACTGGGTGAGTGGTGGAAATTTTTGGCTTTTTCCACACTGTTCTATGCTATTTTTTTACGTATCTTGATGTTCATACTTGTCTCTTTTGGATTTAAGCGTGCGCTCAAAAGCTCACTTTTAACGCTGAAGGGAACGACAAAACTGCTTAGAGAGATCAATGAACCCATCATCTCTACACATGCGACAAGAAAAGAGAGTACCTTTATACCGCATGAGAAGAGTTACGGACAAATAGTAAATCGCCTGGATGCTTCGTATGACTGTATACATGGCTGGGCAATTCCGCACGATAAGCTTCTGCTGTTGGGTGACAGTATGCAAGTGATAGCCCCGAACTATTTTGAAGCAGGCGGTAGCAATAGTTTTGAAGAGGACAGTGAAGTGATCTCAAAAAGTCGTGGTGAGGTACTCTTCTTTGTCAAAGCGTGGGAACCGCCAACGATGGATTTTGTAGATTACCTGGGTGAGTTGACACACAAGGTAGACAAAGTGATCATTATGCCTATAGGTACAAAGGAAAATGCTTATGAAGCCAATCCAAAAGAGATCGATGTATGGGAGAATAAACTCTCATTACTGAAAAATATGAAAGTATGGTTAAAAAGATGATAACTTCACATCCTAAGTTTGCTGTTGTCGGGCACCCTAACAAAGGTAAAAGTTCTATCGTTTCAGCCTTGGCACTTGATGACTCAGTACAGATATCCGATACACCCGGAACGACAACAAAACGCCGGAGTTTTCCTTTAAGTGTGGATGGGAAGGTGCTTTATGAACTCTTTGATACACCGGGTTTCCAACGTGCACGCAGGGTACTTGCATGGCTTGAAAAACATGATGTTCCTGCCCATAAAAAACCTGAAGTGGTACAGGCATTTATAGATGCACACAAGGAAGATGAGCGATTCAATGATGAGATAGAACTTCTTGAACCGATTATGGAAGGTGCCGGTATCATCTACGTGGTAGACGGATCGCAGCCCTATGGAGAAGAGTATGAAACAGAGATGGAGATACTCCGCTGGACAGGTCAGCCTTCCATGGCACTCATTAACCATATCGATGATGCTGACTATAGTGATGAGTGGAAAAAAGCACTCGAACAATACTTCCGGATGGTCCGTACCTATAATCCCATGAAGGCGACCCTCGAACAGCACATGAGCATACTGGAGAGTATGGCACAGCTTAAAGAGGAGTGGATTGAACCGGTAAAATCATCGATTAAACTACTCAAACAATACAAAGAACAGATGCTGGAACGAAGTGCATTGCTGTTGACACGACTGGTGTATGATTCTGTCAGTATGGTAGAAAAACTCTATTTTTATACCCATGATGCAAGTGACGAAGATAAACAGAGGATCGAGAGAAACTATAAAGACCGATTACGTGATCTTGAGATCAGTACACAAAAGAGCATTGAAGAAGTTTGGAACCATGGACATCTCAAGAAAGAGCAAAAGGTATTGACGTTTGAAGGGATGGATCTCTTTTCTGAAGAGACAGCTTCTGTATTCGGGCTGACACGAAAAGAGCTCATCATTACTGCAGCGACATCCGGAGCGGTTACAGGAGCGGGGATCGACCTGCTTATGGCCGGGCATACACTTCTATTGGGAGGTGTATTGGGTGCACTGGTAGGGGGAACAGGTGCCTATTTTGGCTTTAATGAGCTTTCTGAAGTTAAAGTGCTTGGACAGACGATGGGGAGGCGTTATTTAGAGATGGGCCCTATGGAAAATAGAAACTTTCCGTATATATTATTGGGCCGGGCCATATACCATACTATGAAAGTAGCGCAGATATCCCATGCGAAAAGAGAAATATTTGCTATAGAGATGGATCAGAGTTTTAAAGAGAAATGGTTAGATGACACCTCAAGGAATGCCCTGGAAAAATACCATAAGAAGTTCCGTTCAGAGAAAGCTTTGAAAACAGAGGA
>DATCTA010000054.1:0-2326 GCA_036568165.1 Sulfurovum sp. | reverse complement strand
CAGTCGTCTTGAAGACAAATTAGAGCAGAAACAGAAAAATTCTGCCAATGAATCTACAGACACTAAAGCGCCTGAAAAAACTGAAAAAAAACCGCCGATAAAACGTACAAAAAAACCAGCAGAGAACTGTGATAATGTACGAGAAGAAAATATTGTACGTGTCAAAGAACTTTATGAAAAATTGAAGATCTATGAAAAGTCACCAGACTTTGATAAGATATTTATCTATAAGGCAATGAACCTTTCTGGTATAGGTTTAAAAGAAGATGATTTTGGAGATGTACGTGAAGGTAAATATATCCAGGTCATTGCTATAACCTATGAACCGGATAAGAATGGCAAGAAGAAAGCAAAAAATATCTCTTTAGGATATTTTGGTAAAGCTGAAACATTGGAGACAAAACTTAAAAATGAGATCATCGAATTTGTACTACGTTGGCGATATGAAAAAGCCTTTCAAAACGTAGAACACTACAAAGATCTTCTTGAACGTCTTGAAAAACCATCAGATACACTCTTTTAGGGAAAATTCAATTTCCCTAACGCTTCACTAAACAAAAATTTGCTACAATTTACTCCTAATTTTAACAACTTAGGATAGTTATGCACCTCGACCTTACACCAGAAGCACTTTTAGCACAGCTTGGCTATACAAAGAACGAACAAACACTTAAACAGATCAATAATATCATTAAAAATACGAAAGGGTTTGAGAAATTTTCGCAGCATATCCCATCATTCAACGATGCATTGGCTGTAGAAAAAGGGTACATTGCAATGTCAAACTCTGAAGATCATCTCAAGATCAAGTGTGAAGAGGATGTCAGCGCAGACAACCTTTCTGCCTTTACTGAATTGGTAAAACACTGGGCAGAGAAATATAAGCTTGAACTCAAACAAGTACCTAACAAAAATACCTACTATATTATCGGGCATCTTTAATTGCCATTATCTTCTTTAAATGACGAGCAGCTTAGCGCTGCTACGGCACCTTTAGGACACAATCTTATCATCGCGAGTGCAGGTACAGGCAAGACCTCGACCATTGTAGGGCGTATAGCACATCTTTTGCATCAGGGTACTGAACCTTCGAAGATCCTGCTTTTGACATTTACCAATAAGGCTGCAGGAGAGATGATCGCGCGTCTTGAACGCTACTTTCCCAAAAAGGTGGTCAGCAAGATCGAATCAGGGACATTTCATGCGGTGAGCTACCGATGGCTCAAGGAGATCTATCCAAACCTTGCACTCAAACAGCCCTCTGAGCTTAAAACACTTTTTAGAAGTATCTATGAAAAGCGGAATTTTGAACGTATGAACCTGACTGTTCAGCCTTTCTCGGCGACCTATATTTATGAGATGTACTCGTTGTATCAAAATGCTTCATTGGAAGGGTTTGATACATGGTTCCTGGAAAAATATCCTGATCACGAGAGTCTGATGGATATTTATATGGACATTACCCAGGAGTTCGAAGCAGAGAAGATCAGGTATGGTTTTGCCTCTTTCAATGATCTTTTGTTGCGTATGAAAGCACACTTGGAAGAAAACAGCATCCAATTTGATGAAGTTCTCGTGGATGAGTATCAGGATACAAATACATTGCAGAGCGCACTGATAGACGTACTTAAGCCAAGATCACTCTTTTGTGTAGGGGATTATGACCAGAGTATCTATGCTTTCAATGGGGCCAATATCGAAAATATTGCAACCTATTCAAAGCGTTATCCAGATGCTAATGTCTTTACACTGAAAACCAATTATCGCTCCACTGCACCTATACTATCTTTGGCAAATCGCGTGATAGAACGAAATGAGCGTATCTATCCTAAAAAGCTAGAGGTAGGACGGGTCATGAAAAGCTATCCTCCAAAACTGCTGATGTACAATGACCTTTTTGAACAGTATCAGTCTATTGCTGAAGGAATCAAGCGTACGCATGTTCCTAATGACCAAATAGCGGTTATCTTTAGAAATAACTCTTCAGCAGACGGTGTTGAGGCTAGTCTTCGCGAGTATGGCATCCCTTGTAGGCGTAAAGGGGGTACCAGTTTTTTTGATGCCAAAGAAATAAAGTTTCTTCTGGATCTTTTGGCACTTTTGGTCAATCCTAAAGATATGATGGCATTTATACATGTGTTTGAGTATGCTAGAGGTGTGGGTTCTGCACTTTCCAAAGAGTTCTTTCAGTGTTTTTTACATTTTGGAGAGGGACATCTTATGCAAGGTATTCTCCATCCAAAAGTATACGACCTGCCTAAACTTAATCCTCATAAAAATGTTCAGCTTGGACTTTTTGATGATGACCAGGAGATAGGAAGTGCTA
>DATCTA010000053.1:0-7334 GCA_036568165.1 Sulfurovum sp. | reverse complement strand
ATAGGAGTTTTCCGTTTGAATCAAAATATTGATAGACGCCTGCACAAGAAGGCAGATTTTGAATTACTGCTTGCATGCGATGATCTCTTTGATGCGTTCGAATTTTTCTCTAAGTGCTTCATCAGCAGGTGTGTCAAAATTTCCTTGTGCACGTTCTACATAATGCGGAACACTCTCATCAGAATCTTTCTCTTCAGGCATTGCATGATATTTACTGTGAAAAACCACGACTTTGTCAGCCTGCATCATCTTGCAGGATTCATTGTGAGTGCTAAGTTGAGTTAATAGGCTTTTTAATAAATCTCTATTATAATTAAGTTCCATTTTAAAGCCGGGATGTGTCACCGCTATAAAGAGTGTTTCATCTTTGATATAGACAAAGGCAACAGCTTTTTGCCATTTGGGACTCAGAAGTTTGATATATTTCTGGTAACACTCTTGACGCTTTAATGATCTAAACTGAGGTTGAGAAGACAAATGAGACAAAATCATACTGGCGTTTTTCATAAAGCGATTATAGCATCAATTTGCTGTATCATCTTGATAGGATGCGGTTACAAGACTGACCCTGTTTATGTTGAAGAGAGTGTAGAAAATAATACAAGCATGATGAGTGAAGGTTAAAGATGCAAAAGTATGATGTACTTATCATAGGTGCCGGTATTGCAGGACTGTATGCTGCAATGCAACTGCCTGAGAGCAAAAATGTCCTGGTGGTATGTAAAGATATCCCCTGGGAGTGTAATACGTTTTATGCTCAGGGAGGTATGACCACGGCGCTGAATGAAGCAGATGTTCCTTTGCATGTCGAAGATACTATGGCTGCAGGCTCGTACCATAATGACAGGGAAGCTGTGGAGATACTTTCCCGTACTTCACTGGTAACGACACCTGATATTATCAAAAGAGGGATGGAGTTTGATACCAACGCATCCGGGAAGTTGCTGTATACGAAAGAAGCGGCACACTCTGTAGAGAGGATCATTCATGCAGGTGGGGATGCAACCGGTCGTTACATGCACTACTTTTTGATGGTTCAAAACAAACATCAGCTCCAAAAAAATACCTTGGTCTATGATCTGCTTATCGAAAACGGCAAATGCTACGGGGTTAAAGCAACGGTCAATTATGAACCAACGACCATTTACGCCGATGATGTGATCATCGCTTCGGGTGGGATCGGTTCACTCTATGCGTACAATACAAACTCACGTACGGTAAGTGCAGACATCCATGGCATATGCGTTGAGAAGGGTATAGAACTTTTGGACATGGAATTTATGCAGTTCCATCCTACCGTATTTGTAGATACGCCTTTTGCAAGAAAACTTTTGTTGACTGAGGCACTCAGAGGTGAGGGTGCACATGTCGTGGATGAAGAGGGCAGAAGATTCCTGTTTGACTATGATGAGAGAGGTGAACTTGCAAGCCGTGATATCGTGGCTCGCGGTATCTTCAAGCACAAAAGAGAAACTGGGCAGAAAGCCTATCTTGATTTTTCTATGTTTGAAGAGAAATGGTTTAAACAGCGTTTTCCCAATATCACACATACATTTTCTGCACTTGGCTACAATTTTCCGCAGGACAAGATCGCTATCTCACCGGCATTTCACTACTCCAATGGCGGTATAAAATGTGATACCAATGGCTGTATAGATGGTATCGAAGGCCTTTATGTGATAGGAGAAGCAGCCAGAACCGGTGTGCACGGAGCGAACCGTCTGGCATCAAATTCACTCTTGGAAGGAGTGGTATTTGCCAAGCGTGCTGTAGATCATCTGCTTTCCAAGGAACACAAAGCGGTCAAAACACCTAAATTTGAGAAAGATTACGGTAATATTCTTCACAAAGAAAATGATAAAATTTATAAACAAAAACTGCGTCAAGTGATGTGGGACGATATAGGTATTATCAGAACAACAAAAGGCTTGCATGAAGCAAAAAATCTCATTTATGATATGAAAAATAAAGAGATAGGCAGATTGCTTAAACTCAGACTTAACACTGCTTCAGCGATAGTGGAAGCGGCACTTGCCAGAAAAGAGTCTTTAGGCTCACATTATATAGAATCTATTTAAACACATGAATAGAGAAGTATGGCATACAAAAGAATTAGGAGTAGAAATGGCAGCAGGATTCGAACAGCTAGATTTGACAACGACATGGGTCGGGATAGCATCATTAATTATATTCGTTGTGGGATATTATTTCATTGCAGCGGAAGACAAGTACAATATCAATAAGGCAAAACCCGCACTGTTTGCAGGTACATTGATCTTTATACTTATTGGGGTCTATTTTGTATTAAATGGTTTGGATGGTAAGCATCTGCACCATGAAATAGAGATCCTTCTTTTTGAAATTGCTGGAATATTCTTCTTCCTTTATGTTGCTATGACTTATATCGAAGCTATGATCGACAGAAATGTATTTTCTACATTGCGTTATAATCTTGTCTCAAAAGGGTATGACTATAAAAGACTTTTTTGGGTGACAGGATTATTGGCTTTCTTCATCTCGCCAATCGCAGATAACCTTACTACCGCACTGATCCTTTCTACTGTATTGATCACGATCGATAAAACTAATAAAGCATTTATTGTTCCTTCGGCGGTGAATATCGTTGTTGCAGCCAATGCCGGTGGTGCATGGTCGCCATTTGGAGATATTACGACATTGATGGTATGGGTTGACGGTAAAGGAGCTTTTGTTGATTTCCTTTATCTGTTCCCTGCATCTATCTTGGGATGGTATGTTACGGCATTCCTTCTAAGCCGTGTTGTACCTGAGGGTAAACCGCCGTTTGCAGCAGAGGAGCAAGAGGTTAAGATCGCGAAAGGCGGTAAAGTGATCATGGGACTTTTTGCCTTAACGATCGCGTCAGCAGTACTTTCGCATCAGGTTCTTCACTTACCAGCAATGTGGGGGATGATGTTCGGTTTGGCTATCTTGAAACTCTATGTCTACAGAATGAGCAGAGAAGTTGAATATGACAGTGATGGTGTTGTTTGTAAACCAGTCAATGTCTTCTCATTTATTGCCAAAATCGAAAATGATACACTTCTTTTCTTCTTTGGTATCTTGGCTGCCGTTGGTGGACTTCACTTCTTAGGTTTCTTGGAGTATTTTACAGCGCTTTATGCACAGTTTGGTGCAACAACAGTAAATATCGGTGTAGGCTTCCTTTCTGCTATCGTAGATAACGTTCCGGTTATGTCGGCAGTTCTTAAATCAAGTCCGGATATGGGACTTGATGCACACGCACAGTGGATGCTTGTAACATTGACTGCAGGTGTAGGAGGTTCACTGATCTCATTTGGTTCTGCAGCAGGTGTGGGAGTCATGGGTAAGCTTCACGGCATTTATACATTCGGAGCACATATGAGACTTGCATGGACCGTTCTTATTGGTTACATTGTCTCTGTATCAGTATGGTATCTGCAGTTTTTGATACTAGGGATCGGTGCATAACTTCTTAGCATCCATTACGTGTTTTTCATTCCTTGAGGATATCTCAAGGAAGTGAAGAACAGATTTGTATCGTTAAGTTTTTAGGTAAAAGATTTAATCATACAAATAGAAGGAACCCCCATGAAACAAGTGCCTATACTCGTATTGGATTTTGGATCGCAATACACACAGCTTATCGCCAGAAAACTAAGAGAGAGTGGTGTATATACAGAAGTAGTACCATACCGTGAGAGTATTGAAGATATTAAAGCAAGAAAACCGCAAGGTATTATTCTTTCTGGCGGACCGGCATCTGTCTATGCTGAAGATGCTTATAAACCGGATGACGGTGTATGGGAACTGGGATTACCTATTTTAGGTATCTGTTATGGTATGCAGCTTATTACACAGCATTTTGGCGGGAGTGTCATTCCGGCAGATCATCATGAATATGGAAAAGCCAAGCTCAAGATAGAAAATGACTCTACTATCTTTAAAGGTATTTCCAATGAGTCTATTGTCTGGATGAGTCATGGGGACAGGGCAGAATACATACCAGAAGGTTTTGAAGTCATAGGTACAAGTGAAAATTCTCCATTTGCAGCGATTGCCAATGAAAGTAAGAATATTTATGCATTTCAATTTCACCCGGAAGTACATCATTCAGTAGAAGGTACTGTAATGTTAAAGAACTTTGCAAAGCATATCTGCGGCTGTGACAGTACCTGGAATATGGGAAGCTTTGCCAAAGAGAAGATCGCAGCGATCAGAGCACAGGTAGGTGACAGAAAAGTACTTTGCGGTGTAAGTGGCGGCGTGGACTCTTCAGTTGTTGCTGCAATGCTCAATGAAGCATTGCCAAAAGAGCAGCTGATCTGTGTATTTGTGGATCAGGGGCTACTGCGTAAAGATGAAGCAGAGCAGGTACAGGATATGTTTAAACTGGTAGGTATTCCTCTTATAACTGTGGATGCAAGAGAAGAGTTCATGAACGCACTTGCAGGAGTGACAGATCCTGAGACCAAAAGAAAAACGATCGGAGAGAAGTTCATCGAGGTGTTTGACAAAGAGGCCAAGAAACATACTGATGTAAGTTTCCTTGCGCAAGGAACGTTGTATACAGACGTGATCGAATCCGTCTCTGTAAAAGGACCGTCAAAAACCATCAAATCTCACCACAATGTCGGTGGGTTGCCAGACTGGATGACATTTGAACTTGTTGAACCGCTAAGAGAGATATTCAAAGATGAGGTAAGAAAACTCGGTCTTGAACTGGGACTTCCAAAACATATGATAGGCAGACACCCATTCCCTGGACCGGGACTTGCTATCAGAGTGATGGGAGAGGTCAATGAAGAAGCTTTAAGGCTCTTGAGAGAATCAGATGCCATCATGCAAGAGGAACTTAAAGCAACAGGATATTATGATAAAGTATGGCAGGCGTTTACTGTACTGCTCAATGTACAATCCGTAGGTGTTATGGGTGACAATCGTACCTATGACAACACCGTGTGTATCCGCATGGTTGAATCAGTAGACGGCATGACAGCTACTTTTGCACATATTCCACATGATGTACTTGAAGGTATGAGCAGAAGGATCATCAATGAGATAGACGGGATCAACAGGGTCGTCTATGATATCAGTTCCAAGCCACCAGCAACCATAGAGTGGGAATAGTTTTAGACTGTTTCCCTCTTCTTTCGAGGCAACTTTCAGTTATTTTCTGACATATTTACTAAGAAAAAGGAAATAGAATCATGAAATGCATTCCTGCTTATGCAAAATATATCATCTTAGGTGTGATGGTCGGTCTTTTTATCATCTTATCTATATTTTATACACATAATCCGCTCCAGCTAGCATTAGCAATGGTTTTTGCCATTATGCAGAGCCGTATCACCTGTCCAAAATGCGGTAATTCCATACTTAAAGATAAAAATGGCTGGTATATATTTACCATGAGAACAACCTGCCGTCATTGCGGGCAAGATACCATGCTCTGTGATATTGAACCTGATGAGATAACACAGTCCAGATTGGAACAAAATTAACTACAAAAACATTAAGTTTATTTGACGTACTTCTGCTATAATATTTTTTAAAGGAATCGCATATGAAACAAACACTTCTCACCCTCTCTTTTGTTGCTATTGGAATATTCGTGACCGCATGTAGTACGAATCAAATAACGGATGAAATGGCAGTTGTAGGTAATCCTTCATTATCTTCTGATCCATGTGCCGCAATTGATCAAAAAGTATTGAAATTAGATAGATTTACTGAAGTAGTGAAGCATACGAGTGCTTTTCATTTAGAAGAAAAAGCCAATGCGATACCTACACCGGGGATCACAGTAAGTACTAACAGAAGACAGATGCTGAAAGATGCAGAGAAAAAATATGCAGAATATGCAGCAGAGCGTCAAAAATATAGTTGTGAAGTACCTGCTAATACAGGTATGGGTGAATCAACTGAAAAAATGGCAATTTTAGATTCATGCACTGCAATAGATGAAAAAATAATTAGATTGGACAGCTTTACTGAAATGGTCAAGAACACCAGTGCATTCCATCTGGAAGAAAAAGCCAATGCACTGCCTTCGCCAGGTTTTACTGTTAGCAATAATAAAAAGCAGATGTTAAGAGATGCGAAGAAAAAGCGCGCCGAGTATCAAGCTGAACGCCAAAAATATGGTTGTAAAACACCTATGCCGGTCAGCAGTGTAAACACAGTTGATAAAACCCGGGTTTCACAAAAAAGTACTATGATATCTGACTTGCGTACTTCTACAGAGAAAGAGGTTATAAAATCGAATGAGTCTAAAACCAATGAAAATGATACTGTTGCAGTTCATTCACAAGAAAGATCTGTAGCACCGAGTGTATCAGAAAATACCGTAAGTCAAGCCAAAGCACCTTCAGCAGTGGCTGTTGAGAAAAAAACAGCTGCAGCACCAGTATCTGAGCATCCAAAACAGAGTGTTGCAACTCCTGTGATTTCAGATACCGCACCAATGGATAGAAAAACAGCAACAACAGAAGAACCTGTTTTCTCATCAGAAGCGTGTAATGATCTAAATAAAGAACTTAAAGAGCTCAATGAATTTACGGAAATGGTAAACAATACAAGTGCCTTCCACTTGGAAGAAAAGCTCAGAGCATGGCCTTCACCGGGCTTCACAGTAAGCAGTAATAAAAAGAAAATATTGAGAGATGCTGAGAAAAAGCGTAAAAAACTTTTAACAGAGCAAAAGAAAGCGGGCTGTAAATCTCTATAGATCAAACAGAGAAACGATGCGAAAGGGTAGTGCAAAAGAGATATGACAAGCGAAAGTAAAAAGAACCTTTCTCTTGTTATTTTAGTTATCGCTTTTGTATCTTTTGTCTATGGGACTATTAAAGCGATAGAGATATCTCAGAAGAAGCAGGTTGGTACATCTAACGGTATCTATACTTCTTATGTAACAACATCTGAAGAGATACAAAAAAAAGCATTGGAGCTCACCAAACACTGTTCAAGTCAATTGTGTGCAGTGCAAAGTTTGTTGGATTTTGTGACCAATATCCCTTATCATACGACAACATTTCAACGTTACTCGGCACAAAAGACCATTCAGCAAAACTTTGGTGACTGCGATGATAAGAGCAATCTGCTCATCTCTATGTTGTATGCTTTAGGTAAAGAGGCCTATTTTGTGCTCGTACCAAAACATATTTTTATCATACTCCCTATACAAGATAGACATTTAGATAAAACAAAAGGGCTTTGGGTAAATGGCAAGAAATATTTTATCTTGGAGAGTACTGCTAAAGGTTCAAGTGTAGGTTTCCCGCTCCAGTACAAATTAGAAGATATCGATGTGATCGTTGAGCCATTTTCCA